>JBMCMJ010000213.1:0-4921 GCA_048615135.1 Pseudomonadota bacterium | reverse complement strand
AACGGTAGACGCAGTGGACTCAAAATCCACCGCCGGCAACGGCGTGCGAGTTCGAATCTCGCCCCGGGCACCAAGCCTCGATCTCTGGGCCGCGCTGATGGGCACGGGCTTCGCGTTGATGTGGAGCTCGGCCTTCACCTCGGCCAAGATCGCGCTCCTCTACGCGCCGCCCTTCACGCTCCTCGCCGTGCGCTTTCTGCTCTCGGGCGTCGTTGCTATCGCCGTCGCCCGGTGGCTCGGCCAGCCCTGGCCGACCGACGCGGCCCACTGGCGCCGCATCGCGCTGCTCGGCCTGTGCCAGAACAGCCTCTATCTCGGCCTCTTCTTCCTCGCCATGACCACGGTGCCGGCGGGTTTCGCCGCGATCATCGCGAGCGCCATGCCGCTGCTGGTGGCGGCGGCAGGTGCGCTGCTTCTCCACGAACGCCTCCCCTGGCGCGGCCGGATCGGCCTTGCGCTCGGTTTCGTCGGGGTCATCGTGATCGTCGGCGACCGCCTCGGCGGCGATCTCGCTGCCTGGGGACTGATGGCCTGTCTGGGGGGCGTGACGGCCCTCGCCACGGCCACCCTCATCGTCCGTCATGCCGAGCTTGGCAGCGGTCTTTGGATGGTCGTCGGATTGCAGATGCTGGTGGGCAGCCTGACGCTCGCCCCCTTGGCCATTTGGCTGGAGCGGGGCGCGGAGATCGACTGGACCGCACCCTTGGCCCTCGCCTTTCTCTACACCACCTTCGTGCCTGGGCTGCTCGCCACGCTGGTCTGGTTCGCCCTGATCCGCCGTATCGGCGCTGCGCGAGCGAGCGCCTACCACTTCCTCAACCCCGCCTTCGGCGTCGCCATCGCCTGGCTGCTGCTCGGCGAACCCCTGGGAGCGTTCGACGTGGCGGGCGTGCTGGTGGTGGCTTTGGGGATTCTGCTGGTCCAGCGCAGCGGGAGCTGACGAACGTGCCCCCCGCCGCGGCGGTCAGCGGAACAGCGCGCCGACGTCGATGATCGCGTCGGTCAGGGCGGTCGGTGCCAGTGGAAACGCCGGCCGCGGCCGAGAGGTCGGCCTTCGTGGTACGCTCGAAGGCAAGCGAGGCCGGTGCGACCTCCACCACGAGCCACAACTCCGCTGCGGTCGGGTTGGCTTTGCGATAGCCGTCGGGACGTGACGTCGACAGCATCACATCGGCCACCGGTTCGTCGTTGCTCCTCGCGCGGAAGACGTTCCGCAGCGCGACCAGAGCCCGATCCGCCAGTCCTCGCGGGTCGAACAGCCGGTTCGACAGCGTGACGCTCGCTGCATGGCTCGGCGCCGATCGGTACCATCCGAATGACCTCGCACCGATCGGCTCGGCGCGCTCGTCGGGTCCGGGGATCCCCACCTCGGCCATCCGGCACTATCCGTCGCCGTCGAGCTTTCCGCGGGTCGGCGGCGTGGTCGCCATCGGCAGCCGTACGGACGCGACGGCGGCCGTCAGTCGCCGCCCACGGCCCCCTTCTTCTGCCGCGCCCGGCGGCTCTCGACCGAGCCCGGCGAGGGATATTCGAGCTGGTCCATCATGCCGTAGACCGCGTCCTGCTCGAAATTCGGGAAGGGCAACTCGTCGTTGTCGCGCAGCCGCCCGATGATCGCCTCGACCTGCTCCTTGCGGTCGGCGTCGATGCCGCTGTCGCGGGCCAAGTAGGTGACGTTCGACGGGAAAGCAAAGCCCGTGCCGGAGCGGTGGACGATGTCGATCATCCGCAGATAGAGGTCCTCCTGGATGGCGAGGAATTCGTTGATGTCGCTGGAGCGGACATAGGCGAAGATGCCGATGTTCAGCGAATGCGCGCCGAAGCCCTCGAACCGCGCCCGAGCCGGCGCTTCGGTGACTTTGGGGTGCTGCAGCAGGAGCTTCCTGAACTCCTGCAGCACCCAGCGAAGCTGATCGGGGGTGGTCTCGTAGCGCAGTTCGATGGCCGTCTTGAGCAGGATCATGTCGCGACGGCCGAAGTTCTCGATCGCCATGTTGACGAACTCGGCGTTGGGTACGCTGACGATGGTCCGATCCAGCGAGCGGATCTTCACCGAACGCAGGCCGATGCCCTCGATCGTGCCCATCTGGTCGCCGAAGCGGCAGAAGTCCCCGACCTGGATCGGCCTGTCGGCGAACAGCGTCAGCCCGCCGATGAAGTTGGCGATGGTGCTCTGCGCGGCGAGGGCCACGGCGATACCGCCGACGCCCAGACCGGCGACGACCCCTTGCCAGGGAATCGAGAGGACTTCCGCCAGATAGAGGAACGCGCCGATGATGACCGCCAGCTTGAGCGTCGAGGTCGCGAGCGAGCGCAACATCTCGTCCCGGTAGCCCAAGCGCGACGAATGCGCGACCGACATGCGGCTGAGCTTGTCGACGAGGTGATAGGCGAACCAGCCCCCGGCCAGGGCCACTGCGATGCCGAAGGCGAACCGCATGGGCAGTTCCACCACCTGCGGCATGCCGAGCAAGGTGGTGGCGAGGATGCCGAACTGGGCGACGAAGATGACCCTGAGCGGCCACAGGAAGCGCGCATGGGCGCTCAGCGTGTCGCCCTTGCGGTAGCGGAGCCCGAAAATTCGGGCGACGAGCCAAGCGAGAACCCAACTGACCAGGATGCTCGCCACCAGGTAAAGAGCCAGCGCCAGCCATTGCCAGAGTTCCATCGGCCCCACCTGGGCCAGCAGCCGCCGGTCGAAACTACGGATCTCGCTGCGCAACTCGAAGAACGGCGAGACGGCCGCGAGCGTCACGTCCTCATCCGGCGGCATGTCCTCCAGCGCCATGAACAGCGCGCGGACGTTGGCAACCGTGTCGCTGCTGAACTGCCAGATGTGGCCGCCGTCCTCCTGCTCGACGCGGACCAGTTCGACCCGCCCTTCGGGATGCTGGAAGTGCAGATAGGGGGCACGTCGGGCGGGGTTGTTCGGGACCTCCTGCCAGACGATGAAGCCGATCCGGTTGAGCACCTCCTTCAGGAACTGCGCACGCAACAGACCTTCGTCCTCGCGCACCGGTGCCGCCAACTGGCTGAGGTCCATGGTCTGCAGCAAAAGCCCTTCCGAATGCGCCGAAGGGTTCACCCACTGTTCGATGAAGGTGCGCATCGTATCGCGGGGGGTCTGCAGCAAATGATGTTCGTAGAGATGCGGCGGCTCGCCTCCCCGCCACGCAAACACCCGGTCGTACGCGGCGCGCAGATCCTCCTCCGGCGGCACCACGATCCGCCAGGGGGCGTCGGCCTCGGAACCGGCTTTGCGGAACGTGAGGTCGAAGGTGACGCCGCTGCCGGGCTGCTCGAAGGTGTGCGTGAACTCGCGCACGTCCCTCTCCGGAGGCCGGACGTCCCAGATGCGGAAGGTGAGTTGATCGAGCACGCGGAACAGCCTCATGCCCTTCTCCAGGCGCTGTCCGGGTGTGAGATCGCCTTCGTAGTGGGAAAAATCGAGCAGCTCGAGGGCGGGGCCGATCCGGTCGCTACGGCCGCCGCGGGCCTCGTTGCCCGCCATCAGCAGCGTGCGCAAGGCATCCGCTGCGCGGGTTCCATCGGTTGCGGCGACCGTGCGCAGGCTGCGTGGATCGCGCCGTTCGGCCGTCCACCATTCGCCGGTGCCGAAGCGGCCCATGAAGGTGCGGCCGTCGGGCGCCATGGCGAAGGTGAACGAACCGGACCCACCGGGGTCGCGCCATGTGCCGGTCAGCACCCGGCCGTCGGCCCGTCCCTCGATGGTGCCGCCGAGCGCCGGATAGGTCCCCTGCACCCGCGTCCCGGTCTGCTGCATGAAGATGACCGCACCGCCGGTCCGCCAGCGGCTGTCCCAGGCGCCCGACCAGTCGCCCCGCTCCTGTTGCGCCTGCGCCGCGAGCGGCGCGAGCGCACCCAGCACCAGAACGGCGATCATCCAGCCGCGAAGGCCCCGCCATCTCCACATCACTCGATCCCCACGGCGCCCGGCCGGTCGGTGCCACGTCAGTTCACGACCACGTTTTTTGAGGATGAGGGGTAGCGGCGGCGGCGCAGCCGGGAAACCCCCGACGGGCCGTTTCGGGTCATTTCGGTGGAAATTGCCGGTGGGCGAACGATCAGCCCGGGAACTCGACTGGCAGGCCCGCGCCCTTCCAGCCGGCGAGCCCCTGTTCCAGCAGGAACACGCCGGCGTAACCGAAGCCGAGCGCACGCCGGGCACACAGGCTACCGCGCCGGCAGCGCTGGCTGGAACTGTAGACGACGAACGGCTCTTCGGCCTCGATCAGGCCCTCCAGCCAACGCGCGTCGAAGTTCTTCAACTCGACATTGATCGCGCAGGGGATGCAGCCGTCGGCGAACTCGGCCGGGCGGCGGATGTCGACGAACAGCACCCCGTCTTCGTGCAGCTTGGCGGCGGTGGCGACGTCGATGGCCTCGGGCCGGGCCACGGCCTCGGCGCGGGCGCTGGACCAGCGGCTGGCGGCAACGGGCAGCGCCAGACCGATGAGACCGGCGGCGACCAAAAAGCGGCGGCGACCGAAGGACGAAGCGGCGGGATGCGACATGGGGACTCTCCCGTGGGAACGAGGGGCACGGCCGTCGTGCGAAGGGCGACCCTTCTGGACGCTACCCGCTGCGTCCTAAGGTCGGGTTACCGACCCCTCCGCTCGCCTACGACCAAGGTCGCAGACCCGAGCGCCGGGGCGGATGCGCGACCGACCCGGATCGTGTAGGCAGGGGTGTCCCTCGCCCTTGCAAGGAGCCGCCGATGAGCCGAGCCGTCACCTATCTCGATCCCGAGGGGACCGTGCCACCCCAGGGCCGCTACAGCACGGTCGCGATCACCGCACCGGGCCGGCTCGCCTTCGTGGCGGGGCAGGTCCCGGTCGACGACCAGGGCCGGGTGATCGCACCGGGCGACCTCGCGGCCCAGATCCCCGTCGTGTTCGAC
>JBMCMJ010000212.1:0-4939 GCA_048615135.1 Pseudomonadota bacterium | reverse complement strand
GATGCCGGCGAAGCGGTCCTTTTTCGACCAGTCGAGCGGGTCGACGTCGCGGAACCATTCGTCTTCGAGGAATTCCTGGCCCTGGAACAGCATCGGGATGCCGGGGCTCGTGAACATCAGAACCGCGCCGAGCGTGGACCGCTTGCGACTGAACCAGCTGGCCGGCTGGTCCGGCCAGATCTGGTGCGGCAGGCGCGCGCGGCCGTTCGCCACCTCGTCGTGGGATTCGGTGTAGACCACGCGCTCCAGGTGATCGGGCCCGTAGCTGCCGGCGATCGCGTGGGCGAGCGCCGCCATGCTGCGCTTTTGGTCGTCCGGCTCCACCATCACGGCCCGCACCGGGTGGACGAAATTGGCCGCCCATTGCGCATCGAACCCGGCGCCGCCCTCGCCGGCGGATCGGGTGATCCACGGATCGTCCTGCAGGTCCTCGGCGATGCTGATCTTCCAGGGAAACCGCTGGTCGATCTCCTGGTTGATCCACCGCATCAGCGACCAGCCGTCCGCCAGCGCCTGGCCCTGGTCGTGCGGGTTGCCGTGCACGGTGCGCAGGTAGAGGGTCATGTCCCAGCGCAGCCCGTCCGCGGCGAACGCCTCGAGCCAGTAGAGCGCGTTGTCGCGCAGGAATTGGCGCACCTCGGGCCGGCCGTAGTCGGGCCGGGTGTGCCCCCAGGGGGTCGCTGCCCGCCAGTCGTTGTAGAAGTAGATGCCGCCCCGATGGTGCTCGTGCCAGCCGTCGAATTGCCAGAGATCGAGATCGGATGGTCCCAGGTGGTTGTAGACGACGTCGACGATGACCGCGATGCCGCGGGCGTGGGCGGCTTCGATGAAGCGCTGCAGGCCGGCAGGGCCGCCGTAGTCCGTCTCGACGGCGAACAGATCGCTCGGGTTGTAGCCCCAGGAATAGGCACCGGGAAACTCGGTGCAGGGCATGATCTGCACGGCGTTGATGCCGAGTTCGACCAGATGGTCCAGCCGGCCAATGGCGGTCGATAGGTCGCCGGGCGCCCCGCCGGGCGTGTCGTTGAACGTGCCGATGTGCATTTCGTAGATCACGAGGTCGTGCCAGGGCGGCATGCGGAAATCGACGGCCTCACCGCGACAGATCGGTTCGGTGACGATCGAGTGCCCGTTGGAGTGGTCGACGTCGCGGCCATAGGGATCCTTGCGCCGGAGCCGGCCGCTCGGCCCGTCGATCACGAAGCGGTATTCCTGGCCGACGGCCGCACCCGCAACGTCGGTCGACCAGTAACCCCCGCCTTCGTGCGCCAGCGGGTGGGCCGCCTCGTCCCATCCGGCGAAATCTCCGGTGACCGCGACACGGCTCGCATGCGGTGCCCAGACCCGGAACGTGACCCCACCCGGATAGGGGATCGCCCCCATGCCCGGATGTCTCGACGCCAACGCCTGCTCGTCGCTCATGCTCGGCGCTCCTCACGGGTGGATCGCGTCTTTGGCGATCCTTACCGGAAGTTCAGCATAGCACGGGTGGCAAGTCGCGGTCCCGTACACCGCACCAAGAAGAAACGGGGGGATTTGATGATCCCCCCGTGCCCCCCGGCGATGGCTTCGCCATCGCCACTTTCGAGTCCGACGGCCTTGGCCGTCGGTCGGGGGTCAGGGGGCCAAAAGCCCCCTGAGTCTATCTTCCCTTCACATTTCCGCCACGTCGCGCATGACCCGGTAGAGATCCGCCTTGGTCTCGAAGCCGACGCCCGGCGTGTCGGGCAGGGCGACGTAGCCGTCCTCGACCCGGAGGTGGTCGGCGAAGCCGCCGAACGGCTGGAAGACGCCCGGATAGCTCTCGTTGCCGCCGAGGTGCAGGCCGGCCGCGAGGTTGAGGCTCATCTGATGCCCGCCGTGCGGCACGACCCGGCGGGTCGACCAGCCACTCGCTTCCAGCATGTCGAGAGTCCGCAGATATTCGACGAGGCCGTAGGAGAGGGCGCAGTCGAACTGCAGCCAGTCCCGCTCGGGCCGCATGGCGCCGTAGCGGATCAGGTTGCGCGCGTCCTGCATCGAGAACAGGTTCTCGCCGGTGGCGAGGGGCGGCGCGTAGGCCCGGCCCAACTCGGCCTGGAGGTCGTAGTCGAGCGGGTCGCCCGCCTCCTCGTACCAGCCGAGACCCAGGGGCTCGATCGCCTTCGCATAGGCGAGCGCGGTCTCGAGGTCGAAGCGGCCATTGGCGTCGACCAGCACGCTGGAGGCGTCGCCGACGAGGCCGACCACCGCCTCGATACGCGCCATGTCCTCGGCCAGCGAGGCGCCGCCGATCTTGAGCTTCACGTGGCGATAGCCGAGGTCGAGATAGCCCTGCATCTCGGCGAGGAGCGCGCGCGTGTCCTTGCCCGGCTGGTAGTAGCCGCCGGCGGCATAGACCCAGACCTTGGCATCCGCCCGGCCGCCCCGATAGCGATCGGCCAGGAGCTTCCAGAGCGGCACGCCCGCCACCTTGGCGACGATATCCCAGACAGCCATATCGAGCACGCCGACCGCGACCGAGCGCTCGCCGTGGCCGCCCGGCTTCTCGCCGGTCATCAGCACGTCCCAGATCTTCGAAGGGTCCAGGTTGTCCCCGGTCTCGTCGAGCAGGCTCGACGGCTCGGCGGCCAGCAGCCGCGGGACGAAACGCTCCTTCAACAGGCACGAGGGGGCATAGCGACCGTTGGAGTTGAAGCCGTAGCCGACCACCGGTCGGCCGTCCCGCACCCGGTCGGTGACGAGGGCGACGACGCTCGCGTCCATCTTGGTGAAGTCGATATAGGCGTTCTTGATCTCCGAGCGGATCGGGACGGCCCGCTCGTGGACGGCGATGATCTTCAAGAGAGGGGTTCCTTCAGCCGAGCAGCTTCCAAGCCACGAGCACGATCGTAACGATCCAGATGCCGAATGCCAGAATCCGCGCGCGCAGACGCGGCCAGCCGCGCATGTTGACGAGGAAGAACTTGCCCATGGTCGCCGGCACGAGGGTCAGGAGCGCCAGCAGCACGAGGACGAGAGCGGCGCGCTCCGGGTCCTCGATCGGCTCGGGTGACGGGGTCTGCCAGACCCCCTGCAGCGGATCGAATTCGTCGGTGCCCAGCGGTTACTCCCTCGCGTCGCTCGCTTCCCCCTTGCTGAGCGGGGCTGCGCCGTCGCCCAAATCCCACCACAGCCCGGCCATGATGGCCAGGGCCTCGCGGCAGAGTTCCGGCAAGACGTGCTCGTTCGGGGCGTGCTGCAGGCAGCCGGCATAGGAGTGCGGCACCCAGAGTGTCGGCAGGCCCAGCGTCTCGGCGAACACGTCGTTGGGCAGCGAGCCGCCGAGATTGGGCAGGATCGCCGGGGTCTTGTGCGTGGTCCGCTGCAAGGACGCCGCCGCCCAGCGGACGAGCGGATGGTCGGGCAGCATCCGGGTGGCCGCCATCGGCTCCTCGCGGGGGACGATGCGCACCGCCTCGAAGCCGCGTTCGTCGAGATGGGCACGCAAGGCCGGCAGGACAGCTTCGGCCCGCAGGGGTGGGACGAAGCGCAGATGGCAGTGGGCGATGGCCCGCGGCGGCACGGCGTTGGCGGGCTTGCCCGGATTGCCGCAGGTGAAGGCGAGGACTTCGAAGCTCGGCCAGGCGAACAGCTTCTCGCCCGCGCCGAGCCCCGGCTCGCCCCAGCCGGGATCGATCGGGGGCGCGTTGGCCCCCTGGCCGACCGGCAGATCGCGCACGGCCTCGCTGACCGCGGGCGGGATCCCTCTCGGCCGCCAGCCCATGACCCGGATCTGGCCGTTCCGGGTGACGATCGAGGCGAGCGCATGGGCGAGGATCAGCCCCGGATTGGCCAAGAGCCCGCCCCAATTGCCGGAATGGTGCCCGCTGTCGCGCAGCTCCAGCGCCAGATCGAAATTGATGACGCCGCGCGAGCCCATGAACAGGGTGGGCGTGGTCGCCTCGAGCCGCGGTCCGTCGGAGGCGATCAGCAGATCGGCGCGAAGCCGGTCCCTCTGCTCGCGGGCCAGTTCGGCCAAGCCCGGCGAGCCCGACTCCTCGCCCATCTCGAACAGGACCACGACGTTGAAGCCGAGCCGCCCGCGGGTCGCGAGGACGGCCTTCAGCGCCAGGAGGTTGATCAGGTGCTGGCCCTTGTTGTCGGCGGTACCGCGGCCGTACCAGCGCTGATCCCGTTCGACCAGCCGCCAGGGCGACAGCCCTTCGGCCCACTGGTCGTCGTAGCCGCGGATCACGTCGCCGTGGCCGTAGGTCAGCACGGTCGGCAGATCCGGCCCCTCCTCCCGCCGGGCAATCAGGAAGCGGCCCGGATGGCCGGTCGGGTTGGCGAGGAGCGTGCAGGCGAATCCGAGGGCTTGGAGATCGGGCACAACGAGGTCGCCGAGATAGCGGTCCAGTTCCGCCGCGTTACCGCCGTCCTGGCTCTCGCTCCGGCAGGCGACCCGCTCCGCGAGCAGGGCCCGAAAGCCGCCGTCGTCGAAGCGTGCCTCGGCCGCGGCGATCGCTGCATCGCGGCTGCCCGTCAGTCCCCCGTCCATGCGCCGTCCCCCCGTGGCGAAGAGGCCCGGCGCTAACACCTTCCGTCGTCAAGGCCAACCCGGCCCTTGGGCGACCCCGGCGCGCGTTCGTCGGGGCTCGAGCAGCGCTGGCTCGGCCCGGCGAGGCGCGGGCGCAGGCCGAGGCGGGCGGGAGGCGGATTTGCAAGCGGCGGGAATGGCCCTGGAGATGCACGACAGCTGCGGTACCGCTCCGGGCGCCGTTTCAGGCCCCGTGCCCGGCAGGGCCGGTTGCGGGTCGAGGAGCGCCAGCCTCACTGTCGTGCCCGAACAGAGCGGCGTTCTCGTGGGCATGATCGATGTGCTCGAACTCCAGGCTCGAATGGCCGATGCCGAAGTGGTCCAAAAGCCGCGCCTTGATCTCCGCCTTGATCGGCTCGATCCGCGTCCAGCCCGCGTCGT
>JBMCMJ010000211.1:0-4996 GCA_048615135.1 Pseudomonadota bacterium | reverse complement strand
CCCCCTGACCCCCGACCGACGGCCAGGGCCGTCGGACTTCGAGTGGCGATGGCAAAGCCATCGCCGGGGGGCGCGGGGGGACTATCAAGTCCCCCCGATCCTTCAAAATGCTTTCGTGCGCTAGCTCTTGGGCGCGGCCGGGCGCTGCTCGACCACCTTGTCGACGATGCCGAACTCGAGCGCGTCCTCCGCACTCAGGAAGCGGTCGCGCTCCATGGCATCCTCGATGACCTTGATGTCCTGGCCGGTGTGCTTGACGTACAGCTCGTTCAGCCGCTTGCGGATCGACAGGATCTCCTTGGCGTGGATCTCGATGTCGCTGGCCTGGCCCTGGAAGCCGCCCGACGGCTGGTGGATCATCACCCGCGCATGCGGCAGGCAGTGGCGCTTGCCCTTGGCGCCGCCCGCGAGCAGCAGCGAGCCCATCGACGCCGCCTGACCGATGCAGAAGGTCGCCACGTCCGGCTTGATCAACTGCATGGTGTCGTAGATGGCGAGACCCGACGTCACCACGCCGCCCGGCGAATTGATGTAGAACGCGATGTCCTTGTCCGGATTGTCCGCCTCCAGGAACAGCAACTGCGCGCAGATCAGCGAGGCACCGTGGTCCTCGACCATGCCGGTCAGGAAGATGATGCGCTCCTTGAGCATCCGCGAAAAGATGTCGTAGGCGCGCTCGCCGCGGCTGGTCTGCTCGACCACCATCGGCACGAGATTGGATTGGATCATCGTTTCCTCGCCACTTGGGGGCTGTGTCGGACGGGGTGGCACGTCAGGCGGCAGGCGCCGCGTTTTCGCTGTCCTCGTCCGGATCGCGCATCAATTCCTCGGCCGTGACCTCCTTGGTGGTCACCTCGGCGATCTCCAGGATGAAGTCGACGACCTTGTCCTCGAAGATGGGCGCCCGCAACTGCTCGCGCGCTTCGGGGTTGTTCTGGAAAAACTCGAAGACCTCGCGCTCCTTGCCGGGATAACGCCGCGCCTGCATCGCGACCGCACGGGCCAATTCCTCCGGCGTGATTTGGATGGTGTTGCTCTGGCCGATCTCCGAAAGGAGCAGGCCCAGACGCACCCGCCGCTCGGCGATGGCGCGGTATTCGGCCTTGGTCTCGTCCTCGGTCTTGCCGGCCTGCTCGAAGGTCTGGCCCATCCGCTCCATCTCGTCGGTGAGCTGCTTCCAGATCGCCTCGAACTCGAGGTCCACCATGCCGGGCGGCACCTCGAAGCCGTGCGCCTCGGCGAGCGTGTCCAACAGCGCCCGCTTCGCACGGAAGCGCGAGGTGTCGTCGTAGCGCTCCTGCAGCCGCGAGCGGAACGCGCCGCGCAGGTCCTCGAGGTTCTCGAAGCCGAGAGTCTCGGCAAAGGCGGAGTCCAGTTCCGGCAGCTTCGGCGCCTCGACCTGCTGCACCTTGACGTCGAAGGTCGCGGCCTTGCCGGCCAGTTCCTGGTTGCCGTAGTCCTCGGGGAAGGTGACGTTCAGCACCGTCTCGGCGCCCGGCTCGACGCCGATCAGCCCGTCCTCGAAGCCGGGGATCATCATCCCGCGCCCGAGGATCAGCTTGAAGCCCTCGGCCGAGCCACCCTCGAAGGGCTCGCCGTCGACCTTGCCGACGAAGTCGATCGTCACGCGGTCGCCCTCGGCGCTCGGCCTGGGCGGCTCCGGGATCTCCCACTCGGCGCGCGACTGACGGAACTCGTCGACCGCCTTGTCGACCTCGGCCTCCTCCACCTTGGTCACCGGCTTCTCGATGCGGATGGCCTTGAGGTCGACCGCCGGCATCTCGGGCAGCACCTCGACGTCCATCGAAAATTCGAGGTCCTTGCCCTCGTCGAAGCTGGTCAGCTCGATCTTCGGCCGCAGCGCCGGCTTGAGCCCGTGCTCGTCGATCGCCTGCTTGGAACCGGCATTCACCGTCTCCTCGACCACCTCGCCGAGCACCGAACGGCCGTACTGCTTCTTCAACAGCGCGAGCGGCACCTTGCCGGGGCGAAAGCCCGGCATCTTCGCCTTCTTCTTGATCTCTTCGAGCCGCCCCTGGACCCGTTCCTCGATCTCGGCGGCGCTCACCACCACCTTGTACGCGCGCTTCAATCCGTCGGCGGAGAGCTCCGTCACCTGCATCCGTCGTGCCTTCTCGTCTGAATCCGGGGCGTTTTCGGCCCGGGCGGGAACCGTTCGGCCTTGCGCTCGCCGGCGGCCTGGTGCGGGCGGAGGGACTCGAACCCCCACGGCCGAAGCCACGGGAACCTAAATCCCGCGCGTCTACCAATTCCGCCACGCCCGCTCGGCGCGTCCGCGGCCTCCGCCGCCAGGAGCAGCGCGTATAGCAAGCCCCCCGCCCGCGGCCAAGTGCCAGCACACCGACCCCACAACGACCGGCGACCACCCCACCCTTGCCAAGGCTCGACGGACCGGGCAAATGCGGCGCTGCCGCAGCGCCCACCGTACCGTCGGAATCTCTCTCTTGAGCGTCACGACCCTCGTTCTTCTCCTCTCCGGACTCGGCCTCCTGTTGCTCGGCGGCGAGCTGCTGGTCCGCGGCGCCGTCGCCGTGGCGACCCGGCTCGGTGTGTCGCGGCTGCTCGCGGGCCTCGTCATCGTCGGCTTCGGCACCTCCACACCCGAACTGATGGCGAGCCTCGATGCCGCCCTCAGCGGCGCCCCCGGCATCGCCGTCGGCAACGTGGTCGGCTCCAACATCGCCAACCTGCTCCTGATCCTCGGCATCGCCGCCCTGCTCTTTCCGGTGGCCGTCGACGCCAAGGCCTTTCACCGCGACGGCATCGTCCTGGCGCTCACCACCGTCATCGGCGTCGGCGTGTTGATGATCGGCCAACTCGAGCGGCCGATCGGCGCGCTGCTCATCGCCTGCATCATCGCCTACGTCACCGTCACCTACATGCTGGAGAAGCGCCGGCACACGGCGGCCGAAAAGGTCTACCTCGAGGAAGCCGAATTGAAGGAGACGCCGGGGCTCGGCCTCGGCCCGGGGCTCGGCCTGACGGTCCTCGGCCTCGGCGGCGTGGTGGTCGGCGCCGACTGGCTGGTGCGCGGCGCCGTCGAGGTCGCCACCACCTTCGGCGTGAGCGACGCCGTGATCGGCCTGACCCTGGTCGCCGTCGGCACCTCCCTGCCCGAACTCGCCACCGTCGTCGTCGCAGGCCTGCGCAAGCAGAGCGAGATCGCCATCGGCAACGTCATCGGCTCCAACATCTTCAACATCCTGTTCATTCTCGGCGCCACCGCGCTGGTCCACCCGATCCCGGTAGCCCCCGAGATCATCGCCTTCGACATCTGGGCGATGGCCGCCGTCACCGGGCTCGCGCTGTTCTTGATCCGCACCGGCTGGGAGGTGAGCCGCCTGGAGGGCGTGGTCCTGCTGTCGGGCTACGTCATCTATCTGTGGATCGTGTTCTGATGACCCGTTCACCGCGGCGGCCACGAGGCGTATGACGCGGCGATGCACGAAAAGGTCCTGATCCTCGATTTCGGCTCGCAATACACCCAGCTCATCGGCCGCCGCGTGCGCGAGTTGGGCGTCTACTGCGAGATCCACCCCTGGTCGATCGACGCGGCGCGGGTGCGCGACTTCGACGCGCGCGCCGTGATCCTCTCGGGCGGCCCCGCCTCCACCTACGGCGCAGAGGCCCCGGCCGCCCCGCCCGCCATCTACGAACTCGGCGTGCCATTGCTCGGCATCTGCTACGGCGAGCAGACCCTCTGCCACGCGCTCGGCGGCCGGGTCGAGAGGGGCCACACGCGCGAGTTCGGCCGCGCCGAGCTCACGCTCGCCACCGCCTCGCCGCTGTTCACGGGCCTTCTGGAGCCGGGCGAGAGCACCGTCGTCTGGATGAGCCACGGCGACGCGGTCACCGCCCTGCCGCCCGGCTTCCACCCCATCGCCACCAGCCCGCACGCCCCCTTCGCCGCCATCGCCGACGAGGACCGGCACTTCTACGGCGTCCAGTTCCACCCCGAGGTCCACCACACGCCGATCGGCACGGGCCTGTTGCGCAACTTCCTGTTCGAGATCGCGAAGCTCGCGGGCGACTGGTCGATGCAGAGCTTCAAGCTCGAGGCCATCGAACGCATCCGCGCCCAGGTCGGCCAGGGCCGGGTCATCTGCGGGCTCTCCGGCGGGGTCGACAGCTCCGTCACCGCCCTCCTCCTGCACGAGGCGATCGGCGACCAGCTCACCTGCATCTTCGTCGACACGGGCCTCCTGCGCGCCCACGAGGCCGACGAGGTCGTGAGCCTCTTCCAGCGCCACTACAACATCCCCCTGGTCCACGTGGACGCGGGCGAGCGCTTCTTCCGCGCCCTCGATCACGTCACCGAGCCCGAGGCCAAGCGCAAGGCCATCGGCTCGCTGTTCATCGACGTCTTCGAAGAGGAAGCGCAGCGCATCGGCGAGGTCGACTTCCTCGCCCAGGGCACCGTCTATCCCGACGTCATCGAAAGTGCCCGCGCCCACGGGGCTGCCGTCACCATCAAGAGCCACCACAATGTCGGCGGCCTGCCCGAGCGCATGCGCCTGGCCTTGGTCGAGCCGCTCCGCGAACTGTTCAAGGACGAGGTCCGCGAACTGGGGCGCGAACTCGGCCTCTCCCACGCATTCGTCGGCCGCCACCCCTTCCCCGGCCCCGGCCTCGCCGTCCGCATCCTCGGCGACATCACCCGCGAACGGGTCGAACTCCTCCAACAGGCCGACCGCATCTACCTCGAGGAAATCAAGGCCGCCGGCCTCTACGACGCCATCTGGCAAGCCTTCGCCGTCCTGTTGCCGGTCAAGGCCGTGGGCGTCATGGGCGACAACCGCACCTACGAAAGCGCCTGCGTGCTCCGCGCCGTCACCTCCGTCGACGGCATGACCGCCGACGTCTACCCCTTCGAAACCGCCTTCCTCACCCGCGTCGCCACCCGCATCGTCAACGAAGTCCGCGGCATCAACCGCGTCACCTACGACGTCACCAGCAAACCCCCCGGCACCATCGA
>JBMCMJ010000210.1:0-5101 GCA_048615135.1 Pseudomonadota bacterium | reverse complement strand
GTTGAACAGCACCATGCCCAACAGGAAGGTCATGGCGCGCACGCCCCGCTCGATCGACCGCGACAGCTCGCCGGTGCGCCGGTCGAGGTGGAAGGCGAGCGGCAGGTCGAACAGGTGGCGGAACACCTCGAGGGTGAGGCGGCGGCCGGCGCGTTGTGCAACCCGGGCGAAGACCGCCTCGCGCAGTTGGGTGAAGAGGGCGTTGGCCAGCCGGGCGCCGCCATAGGCCAAAAGCCAGAGGAGCGGCAGCGTCAGCGCCGGCTCCTCGGGCAGGCTCAGGCCGTCGACCGCCGCCTTGTAGAGAAAGGGAACCTGGACCGCGACGATCTTCGCCAGCACGATCAGCGCGAGGGCGACGATCACCCGCAGCCGGAGATCCGCCGCGTCCCGTGGCCACAGGTGCGGTAGGACGGCGCGATGCAGCCAGCGCCAGCCGGGGCGGGCGGAGCGCGTCGGGGAGGCGGTCACGTCTTTACCGTTCCTTTACGTCCAAGGTCCAATCTCGGCCGAGGTGCCGCCGAGCTCGGCGGGGGCGCCGCAACCGTCGATGGAGCGGGACGTGAGCGGGACGACCGTGGCGCAGGATGACGTCTTACAGGCGCTGCCGCAACTCACGGCCGCCGAGCTGATCCCCGAGGTGACCAGCCTGCGCCTCGACCAACTCGGCCGTCTGCAGCACGTCAAACATCGCCAACCCTTGATCATCACCTACCGGCTCATGGGGCGGCGGCTGACCGGCCGTCTCCTCTTCGGCCCGCCGGTGCGCTTCGAGATCGGCTGCCGACTGGCCCGCATCCCCTTCAGCATCGAAGCGCCGGATTATCGTCGCACGCTGTTGGCCACGATCGATCGTATCCAACGCTGCGGCCTCGGCCGGCTCGGCCTCACCCCGCGCCAGGAACTGCACCTGAGCGGCGTGGTCGATCTCGGCGACCAACCGCTCGGTTCGGCCGATCTCCTCTACGCGCTGGTGCTCGTCGGCCTGGGGCTGAAGCCCGTGTTCCGCTGGCTCGACGCCATCTCCCTGCCCCGACCGGATACAACCTCAAAGCGATTTTCCTTGGACACATATGACGTGATTCATTAACACCATGGTCCTGGTCGCGTGCATGGGGAGCATGGAATGGACCCGGTGGGACCCCTCGTCGTCCTCGTCCTGGTACCCAAGGGGTCGCCCGCCCGGCGGGCCTACTGGTCCAATCAACCCGTTGCCTTCGTCCGTTTCGTCGTCGCGGCGTCGCTCGGCGAGGCGCTGGCCCGGCTGGGCGGCGAGCGGATCGATACGGTGCTGGTCGACGGTGCGGATGCGGGCGATGGGGGCATCGAACTGGTCAAGCGGCTGGCCCCGCTGGCCAGCGACCGGCCGGTCATGCTGCTCACGCCGCGCGCCACGTTGGACGAGTTCGAGGGCGTCGCCGCCGCTGCGCTCGAGAGCACGGTCCGGTTGATCGCCGACGACGGGCCGGCGGAGATCGTTCGCGCGCTGCGCGAGGTCGTTGCCGATTGCCGCAACCGCGAGCGGCGGCGCGAACAGGACCGCTTCGATCCCGTCACCGGTCTGCCGGTGCGCCTCTCCTTTCTGAGCGACCTGCAGACCCGGCTGCAAGCGCGGCCGCAGGGTTTCGGCTGCCTGATCTGCCTCGACGTCGACGGCCTCAAGGGCCTCAACGTGCTGCTCGGCAAGGCCGAGATGGACCGTGTCCTGGCCAAGATCGCCGAGCGGCTGTCCGGTGTGGTGGACGACGCCGAACGGCTTGCGGTCATCGGCGGTGGGCGCTTCGCCGTCTGGACCGAAACGCCGGAGGGCGTGGAGGGGGCGCTGCACCTGACCCGGCGAATCCTCTCGGCCCTGGCCCGGCCGCTGCGTTCCGGCGAGCAGCGCCTCAGCCTGAGCGGAGCCGCGGGTCTCGCCTTTCATCCGGCCGACGCGCATTGCGCCGAAACCCTCCTGGTTCGGGCCGAGGCCGCCATGTACCGGGCGAAGGTGGCCGGGCCGCAGAGCTACCGGTTGCACCAGCCGCTCGTCATCGGCTCGGCGCCGGCGGCGTTGCAGCGCCGTGCGGCCCTGCGCAGTGATCTGGCGACCGACGCGCTGGAACTCGTGTTCGAACCGCAGATCGATCTGCGCGTGCAGCGGCCGCGTGCCGCCCGGCTGCAGTTGCGCACCCGCAGCGACGGGGCGATCCTCGGCCTCGCGGGCGACGCGTTCGACGACCTCCTCCTGCCGATCATCCGCTGGACCCTGGAGAGTGCCGGCAGTCAGATGGCCGACTGGCTGGCCCACGACGTGCCGCTCGTGCCGCTGGTGCTCGACCTGCCGCTGCGGATGCTGCAGCGGAGCGACGTGGTCGAAATGATGCGCCGGCGCCTGCAGAGCGTCGGCTGCCACCCCGCGTGGTTCGAGGCGGCTCTCCACGCCGACGCCTCGGAGGCGACCGTCGGCTGCGGCACCACGGCGGCGCACGTGCAGGCGCTGCGCGACCTCGGCCTGCGGGTGACGATCAGCAATTTCGGTGGGGATGTGGGGTCGATCCAGGCGCTGCGCTTCCTGCCCGCGGACGCCATCGAACTGGCCGCCGATCTCGTGCACCGGCAGCGCGAGCACGCGCCCGACGGGGTGATCGCCCGTGCGTTGGTCGACCTCGCCCACGACCTCGGCCTGGAAGTTGGGGCGGCGGGCGTCGACCGCCCGGTCCTTGCCCGCGAGGTCCGCGACATGGGTTGCGACTGGGCAAGCGGCGCCTGGGTCGGCTCGGTGGCCCCCGCGCGCGGCTTCAGCGACTGGCTCGCGGGCAGCGGCAACGGCAACAGCACGACGCACGCCGCGGCGTCCTGACCGGCCCGGTCGTTGACCGAACCGTGACGGCGGATGTGGGAAAGGCTCGGGACGATGTGGACAACCGGCCCGGACCGACCGATCTCGCCTCCTGTCGAACACCTGTCCGCTCGATGATCGGGCGGCAACGACCAGGAGGCTCCGCATGATCAAGGGACTTGTCGTGGGCGCCGCAGCCCTCGTCCTGGCCAGCCCGGCCTGGGCCTTTCGCACGCCCGCGCCGGAGGGCGCACGGGTCTATATCGTGTCGCCCGAGGACGGAGCGACGGTGAGCAACCCGGTGACGGTGATCTTCGGCCTCGAGGGCATGGGGGTCGCACCGGCGGGCGTCGAGCAGGAACGCACCGGTCACCACCACCTCATCATCGACGTCGAGCCGAGCGAGGTCGACATGTCGGCACCCCTGCCGGCCGACGACCAGCACCTGCATTTCGGCGGCGGCCAGACCCAGATGACCCGGGAACTGCCGTCCGGCACGCATCGGGTCTGGCTGCTGCTCGGCGACCACAACCATATTCCGCACGATCCGCCGATCATGAGCGAGATCGTCACCATCACGGTCGAGTGAGCGCCAGCACGGCCTGATCGCGCACCTCGGCCGCGTCCTCGAGGCCGGTGACGAACCGCTCGGGGATGCGGCCGAGCCCGACCCGTGCGCCCACCAGCGCGCCGGTGAGGCCGGCCCGTGCCATGTTGTTGCCGCCGCTGTTGACCGCACTCAGCACGGCGGTCTCGAAGTCGTCGGCGAAGCGGGCGGCGTAGAAATAGGCGGCGGGCAGCAACATGCCCTGCTGGCAGGGCAGGCCATAGAGGTCGGCCACGGCGATCGGATCGAGGTCGGCGAGCGCCGGGTTGCGGGCGGCACGTTCGACGAAGCCGGGCTGCAGGAAGCAGTCCGTCGCCTGCGGCAGCACGTCCAGGCCCTCGGCCCAGGCCTTGGCCCGCCGGCTCGCCTCCAAGAGGTCGCCACCGCGGATCAGGCTCGCCACGGTGAGGACGAAGGCGAGAGCCTGGGCGGCGATGAACGGATCGCGGTGGGTGAGGCGGATATTTCCCAGTGCCGTGCGCGCGAGGCGCTCCGGGTCGTCGTGCAGCACCGCCGCCAGGATCGCGCCGCGGGTTGCCGCCTCCGAGGTCTCGGCGAGGCTGCCCGCTTGCGACCAGGGCACACCCTTCTGCCGTTGCGCCCAGACGTCGCGCATCGCGAGGTCGGTCACCCGCCCGCCGTGGATCGTGCCGTCGAGGGTGGCGAGCAGGTCGTCGAGCCGGGCGGTGAAGTCGGCCTCGTCGTAGCCGCGACACGCGGCGAGGCTCGCGAGCAGCAGGCGGGCCACCTGCCCCGTCTGCGAGCTCTGTCCGGCGGCGAGGCCCGCGTGCCACGTGCCGGGCTTCGGGGCCACGTAGTCGCGGACCCAGCCGTGATCGCGGCGCAGCGCCCCCAGGTCGTAGTACCAATGGCAGCCCATCCCCAGCGCGTCGCCGATCAGCGTGCCGAAAATGGCGCCGAGTGCGCGGTCCTCGCCTGTCCGATCCATCGTCGTCTCCTCCTCGTGCCCTGCCGAGATGGCGCATCACGACGGGTGGAGTAGGGGTGGGGCCGTGCCTATCGTGGTGGCGGCAACGCGGGAGACGACGAATGCTGCTCGAGGGACGCACGGCGCTGGTCATCGGTGGGGGCTCGATCGCCCCCGGCATGGGCATCGGCCGGGCGACGGCGCTCGCCTTCGCGCGCGAGGGGGCGCGCGTTGCCGTGGCCGACGTGCGGCCCGAGGCAGCCCTGGAGACCGTCCGGCTGATCGAAGCCGCGGGCGGTGCGGCGCGTGCCCTCACCCTGGACGTGACCGACGACGCGTCGATCCGCGACGGCGTTGCGGAGGCAGCCAACTGGCTCGGCGCGATCGACGTGCTGCACAACAATGTCGGCCTCGGCAAGGCGGGCGATCCGGCGCTCACCAGTCCGGCGGACTGGCGGCGCATCCAGGATGCCAACGTCACGGCGCTGCACGTCGCCTGCCAGGCGGTCCTGCCCGGCATGGTCGCGCGTCGTCGGGGCGTGATCCTCACCACCTCCTCGATCGCGGGGCTGCGTCACCTCGGCTACGGCCACCTCGCCTACGCCACGACCAAGGCGGCGGCGATCCACTTCACCCGGATGCTCGCGATCGACTACGCGCGATACGGCATCCGCGCCAATACGATCGTCGCCGGGTTGATCGACACGCCGCGGATCGAGTTGACGCTGAAGGCGGCCTATGCCGCCGCGGG
>JBMCMJ010000209.1:0-5107 GCA_048615135.1 Pseudomonadota bacterium | reverse complement strand
CCGCGGTCCGAGGCCGACCAGTCGCGCGCCCGATAGCTCCACCAGGAATAGAGCTTCTCCTCCGGTGGGATGATCGCCCGCACCGCGTCCACGAAGCCCGCACTCCGCTGCACCCGCTCCAGCGCCGCCACCTCGACCGGCGTGTGGCTCACCACGTCGAGCAACTGCTTGTGGCTCCAGACGTCGGTCTCGAGCGGCGCGATGTTGAAGTCGCCGACCGCGATCATCCTGCGCTTGCCCGCGTTCTCGGCCTGCCAGTGGGCCGCCAGTTCGGCCAGGAAGTCGAGCTTGTGGGCGAATTTCGGGTTCTGCTCGCGGTCCGGCACGTCGCCACCGGACGGCACGTAGAGATTGTGCAGCTCGATGCCGCCCGGAAGCGTCGTGATCTGGTGGCGGCGATGGTCCACCTCGCACCAGTCCTTGTGTTCGTGGCCGTCGAGCGGCAGCTTCGAGAGGATCGCCACCCCGTGGTAGTTGCGCTGGCCGTGCACCAGCACATGCGGGAAGCCCAGCGCCTGCACGGCCTGCAGCGGGAACAGGTCGTTCTCGACCTTGATCTCCTGCAGGCAGAGCACGTCGGGCTCGAGCGTCCGTGCCACCCGCTCCAGGGTGGCGAGACGCAGGCGGACGGAATTGACGTTCCAGGTCGTGATGCGCATGGGCCGGGCTTGTGCCATGACCGTTTGCGCCTGACCAGGGGAGCGCGCATGGCCCGCCGTCTCGACCGCATCGACCGCAAACTCCTCACCCTGTTGCAGGAGGATGCGACCCTTTCGGTCGCGGAGTTGGCGAAGCGCGTCCACCTCTCGCCGACGCCCTGCTGGAAGCGGCTGCAACGGCTGGAGGCCGAGGGCGTCATCCGCGGCAAGGTGGCCATCCTCGACCCGCAAGCGCTCGGCCTCGGCCTCACCGTGTTCGTCGCCATCGAAACGGCCGACCACTCGGCCGGTTGGCTCGAGCGTTTCCAGCGCACGGTCGGCGCCATGCCCGAGGTCATGGAACTCTACCGCATGGCCGGCGAGACCGATTATCTCCTGCGCATCGTCGTGCCGGACATGCCGGCCTACGATGCCTTCTACAGGAAGCTGATCGCCGCCATGCCGCTCAAGAACGTCACCTCCCGTTTCGCCATGGAGCGCATCAAGGCGACGACGGCCTATCCGATCCCCCCCGAGCCCGAGGACTGAGATGAGCGACCGCCCGGACCGCATCGCCGAGCGCGTGGATGCCCTGTTCGCCCCCTGGACGGCCGCGGGTGCGCCCGGCGGCGCCGTCGGTGTGCTGCTCGACGGCGCGCCCGCCCTGCACCGGACCTACGGCCTCGCCAACATCGAGCACGGCGTGCCGATCAGCCAGGGCACGCGCTTCCACATCGCCTCGGTCACCAAGCAGATCGTCGCCGCCGCCCTCGTCCTCCTCGAGGCCCGAGGGCGCGTTTCCCTCGACGATCCCGTCGCCAAGCACTTCCCCCAACTGCGCGCCGGTGGCGAGGCCAGCCTTCGCCAGCTGCTGAACATGACCGCGGGGCTCCGCGACACGGGCGAACTCATGCGCCTGCGCGGCGTCTGGTACCGCTACCCCCGTATGCACGAGGACATGCTGGAACTGCTGGATCGCCAGACCACGCTCAATTTCCCGATTGGCGAGCGCTACATCTACACCAACATCCACTTCGGCCTCGCCGGGTCCCTCATCGAACGCCTGGTCGACGCCCCGCTCGACGAGGCGCTGCGCCGGCTCGTGTTCGACCCGCTGGGCATGGCCGACACGCTGGTGCGCGACGCCAACACCACCCTCACCCCGCGGCTCGCCACCGGCTACATCCCCGACGGCGACACATGGGAGATCGGCGTCTGGTCGTTCGGTATCTCCGGGGCCGGCAGCGTGGTCAGTACCATCCCCGACCTGCTCCAGTGGCAGAAGGCCCTACTCCGGGGCGAGATCGCCGGCACGCCCTTCGCCCGCCAGCTCGCCGCGACCGGCTCGCTGAACGACGGCACCAAGCTCGGCTACGGCCAGGGCCTCGACACGCGCGTCTACCGTGGCGTCACCGTCTGGAGCCACGGCGGCAGCTTGCCGGGTTACAAGGCGATGTTGGCCCTGGTCCCCGACCTCGAAACGGGCTTCGTGCTGCTCGCCAACCGCGACGACGCCGACCCCAACCGCCGCTATCGCGACCTGCTCGACATCCTGCTCGACGGCCACACCGACATTCCGCCGCCCGTCCTCGTGGCCGAGCCCGCCGCCCGTGCGCGCCTCGAAGGACGCTGGCTCGACCATGCCTCCGGCGAACTCTTGACCCTCACGGCCGACGCCGACGGCGTGCTCCAGGCCGACAAGCTCGGCTACGCCCTGCACCTCCAGCCCGACGGTGAGCGACGCTGGCGCTACGACTTCGGCCACTTCCCCGTCCGCCTCGTCGAAGGCGACGACGGCCTCGACCTCGATTTCGGCGGCCAGCGCGGTACTTTCCAGCGCCTCTCGAGCCCGCCAACCGACCTCGCGCTCGACGACTATGTCGGCACCTACTCCAACCCCGACCTCGCGGCCGAGCACGACGTCTGGCACGACGATGGCCGGCTGATCGTCCGCCAGGGCCCCGCCTGCCACGCCGCCTCGACCTTCCCGCTCGAGCCGCTGGCCCCGGACATCTTCCATCTCCAGGGTGGCCGCCCCGGCTGGCTCTACAAGGCGGCCCTGCGCTTCGAGCGGAACGCGGAAGGCCGCGTCACGGCGCTCCACGTCAGCACCGACCGCCTGAAGGACCTGCGCCTCGAGCGGCTATCCGCCCCCGACTGATCCTGCCTCGGCGCAAGGCCGTTCTCTAGCGACGCTCCCGAACGAAACGTTTCGTCTCCCGCGCAGGCGAACTTTGGCACGGCCGTGCCTCGGCCGAAGCCGCCCTGCCCCCTACCTTCCCCCCATCCTTTCGGGAGAGACACGACCATGCACCGCACCACGCTGGGCGCCGCCTTCGCCCTCGGCCTCGTCGCCGCCTTGCCGGCCGCGGCCGACATCCCCGACGGCCCGCTCGTTTCCACCGACTGGCTCGAGGCCAATCTCGACAACCCGGCGCTGCGCATCGTCGAGGTCAGCGTCGAGCCCGGCCTGTTCGAGCGCGGCCACATCCCGGGCGCGCAGAACGTCTCCTGGCACACGGACCTGGTCGAGACGACCGTTCGCGACATCGCCGGCCCGGAGAAGTTCGAAGACCTCCTGCAACGGCTCGGCATCGAGGAGGACACCACGGTCGTCCTCTACGGCGACAACAACAACTGGTTCGCCGCCTGGGGTGCGTGGCTCTTCAGCTACTACGACCTCGAGGACAACGTGAAGCTCCTGGACGGCGGCCGCACCAAGTGGGAGGCCGAGGGCCGCCCGGTCTCGACGCGCCCCTCCGCCGTCGCCGCCTCCTCGATCACCCTCGGCGAGCCCAACCGCGAGGTCCGCGCCCTGCTGCCGGACGTGCTCGCCACCGTCCACGGCGAGACCGACGCCGTCATCCTCGACATCCGCAGCCCAGACGAGTTCTCCGGCAAGATCATCGCCCCCGCCGGCGTGCCCGAACTCGCCATCCGCGCCGGCCACATGCCCGGTGCGGTCAACCTGCCCTGGAGCCGCGCGGTCAACGAGGACGGCACCTTCAAGTCGACCGACGAGTTGCGCGACCTCTACGCCTCGATCGGCATCGACGGCAGCCGCCCGATCATCACCACCTGCCGGATCGGCGAGCGCTCGAGCCACAGCTGGTTCCTCCTCACCCGCCTCTTGGGCTTCGACGCGAAGAACTACGACGGCTCCTGGACCGAATACGGCAACCTCGTCGGCGTCCCCGTCGAAAACCCGGCCGGGACCGTCTGGGCCGCCCGGTAAGGGAAGAAAGGAACGGGGGGCTTTTGGCCCCCCGCGCCCCCCGGGAAATGGGCGCCGGCCCTGCCGGCGCCGGGGGGTCCAGGGGGGACCATCAAGTCCCCCCTGCCCTTGTGCTGCAGAGAGTTGAAGTCTCCATGTCGTCCCTTACCTTCCGCCTCGCCGCGGCAGCCCTGGTCGCCCTGGCCTTGGCTTGGCTCTACCTGACCCTCGCGGCGACCCCCGCCGATCTGCCGCTCGCGCGCTCGCTGCTGGTGGGTATCGCGCTCGGGGTCGTGCTGCAGCGGGCGCGGTTCTGCTTTTTCTGTCACTGGCGCGATCTCGTGGATCACGGGGATGCGCGGGGCACGGTCGCCATCCTGCTGGCGCTGGCCGTCGGCACCGTCGGCTACACGGTGGTGGTGGGGGCGTGGCTCCCCGATCCGACCGGCGGACGGCTGCCGCCGGACGCGCACATCGGCCCGGTGAGTTGGGCGCTGGTGGCAGCGGCCGCCGTGTTCGGCCTCGGCATGGTCGTTTCGGGCTCGTGCCTCAGCGCGCATCTCTACCGCCTGGGCGAAGGCTCGCCCGTGGCGCCCTTCGCGCTTTTGGGTGCCGCCTTGGGCTTTCTCTTGGGCTTTGCGACCTGGAACCCGCTCTATCTGGAGACGATCTCGACTGGCGAGGTGGTCTGGCTGCCGCGTCATCTGGGCTATGGTGGGTCGTTGGCGCTGGCGCTCTCGGTTTTGCTCGGCCTCGTCGCCCTGCTCTGGCGGCGGCAGCCGGCGAGCGGGCCGGCCCCCTCGCTGGCCCGCGCCGTATTCGTCGATCGCTGGCCTGCGTGGACCGGCGGGCTCGCCGTCGGCGCCATCGCGACCGCCGCCTATCTCCGGGTCGAGCCGCTGGGCGTCACCTCGGCGCTGGGCAGCCGGGCCCGGCAGATGGGCGACGCGCTGGGTCTCGTGCCCGAGCGTCTGGCGGGCCTCGATCAGTTGCGCGGCTGCGCCACCGCCGTCACGGACGCCCTGCTCTCGCCCAATGGCGCCCTGGTCGTGGGGCTGGTCGGCGCCGCGTTCGCAGCCGCCCTGCTCGCCGGCCAGTTCCAGCCGCGCCGCCCCGGCTGGCGCGACGCCACGCGCGGCCTCTCGGGCGGCCTGATGCTCGGCTGGGGCGCCATGACCGGCCTCGGCTGCACCGTCGGCACCCTCATGTCCGGCATCATGGCCGGGGCCCTGTCCGGCTGGGTGTTCCTCGTCGT
>JBMCMJ010000208.1:0-5127 GCA_048615135.1 Pseudomonadota bacterium | reverse complement strand
TCGTCGCGATCGCGGTCTTCGTCGCGTCGCGGCCGGAGCCCATGCCCCAGCCGCGTACGATCGAGTAGACAGAGCGCCGGGTCAGCGCCGCCGGATGCGCACCGGTATCGGCTCGGGCCGGCGCGGCACGGTCAGGAAAAACAGGAAACCGACGAGCGACAGGCGGGCGAAATCGCGCAGGGCTTGCATGGCACCTCTCCCCTCATGCACCCCACTTACGTCCCAATGCGACGTTCGGATCAAGTCTCGAGGCCGCCCATCCGGCAGATGCAGCGCCATGCCGCCTCGGGGATCGGCATGACCGAGAGGCGCGACTGGCGGATCAGGGCGAGGTCCTGCAACTCGGGGGTGGCCTTGATCGCCGCTAGGGGCACGGGATCCGGCAGGGCTTCGATCGGCACGACGTCGACCTGGACGAACTTGCCGCTCGGATCGTCCGGCGCCGGGTAGGCCGTCTTGACCACCTCCATGATGCCGATCACCGCCGGGTCCTTCATCGAGCGGTAGAAGAACGCGCGCTCGCCCGCCTGCATCGCCCGCATGTTGGCCGCCGCCTGGTGGTTGCGGACGCCGTTCCACTCGGTGCGTCCGTCCTCGATGAACCGCTCCCAGGAGTAGTCCCCGGGTTCCGTCTTGAAGAGCCAGTGCGCCATCGCATCCCTCCGCCGAAAACGGCGGTGAAGCTAGGGGCTCGCTGCGGTCTTGGGAATGGTCTCGCCGCCTGCCGGGATCGCCCGCTGCAGCCGCACGAGGTCGAGGAACAGGGGCTCGACGTCGGTGCCGAACCAGTGGGCCAGTTGGCCAAAGAACGCGGGGTCGGCGAAATGCCGCTGGAGGAAGCGGTCCAGATCGAGGCGGCGCGGGTCGTCGCGGCGCATGAACAGCGCGTAAGGTTCGAGGCTGAGGACCAGCCCGGGTTCGATGACGAGGCTGCGACGGGCGTCACCGGCATGGCTGTGCAGCGCCTGGAGGATCGCGATGTCGGCCACGTAGAGGTCGAGGTCGCCACCTGCGCCCAGGCGCCGGATCACCTCGTCCTGGCGATCGAGGCCGACGGCCAAGGGCGGTGCCGCACGCGCCAGTTCCGCGCGCGCATCCGTCAGGCGTGCCATCAGGTTGCGCAGTTGTGCGCGCTCGGCCTCGACGAGGTCGGCGCTGGTGCTTCGTTTGAGATAGCCCACCCGCAAGGGAGCGGGCGCCGGCGGCAGCGGCTCCCGGCGGAGCACGCCCACGCCGGTGACGAAGGTGTAGAGCGAGGCACCGAACGCGACCCTCGCCGCCAGCGTTGCGGTCGTTGCGCCACACAGCAGGTCGATCTCGCCGCTGGCGAGCATCGCGAACCCGTCGGCGGCCGTGGGGACCGCCACCTCCTCCACCGGGCCGCCCCGGCTGCGGGCGAAGGCGCGGCACAGATCGACGCTGTAGCCGTCGAACTCAACGGCGTTCTCTGGTCCCGCGAGCATCTGCGAGAAGGGGGCGCATCGGTCCGAAAGCCGAGGCGCAACGGCTCTTCCGCGGCGGCCTTGCCGGCCAGCACGAGCGCCAGGACGACGAAGCGGCAGAGGGCCGGCGCAGCGCGCAAGGCATCGATCCAAGGTTGCTTCCTCAAGCTACCGTTATTACGCAAAATACAGAGACCGCAAGCCGCACCGGCTGTTCGGCGGAGACGCGCCATGCCGTTCCTCGTCGCCGCCCTCTTCGCCACCCTGGCCGCGACCTCGCTCTGGCTGGGCGTCGAGGCCACCACCCTGCAGGTGGCGCGGACGGTCGACTCCTTCGGCAGCGTGGTCGATCACTACTCCGGGGCGCAGCCGGCCTCGTTCCAGCCCGATCTCGTGACCCTGCACGTGGTGGCGATCGTCATCGTGGTGCTCTGGTACCGCACTCATTTCGGGGAATGGTCGCCCGCCGCCGACAAGCCGCTCGGCTACCCGCCGCGCCCCGCCCGGGATTTCACCTCCTGGTTGCGCTATCAGGTCTGGGCGCTGCTCTATGCGGGCGTCGGCGTCGTGCTGCTCTACGTGGTCTTTCTGCTGCCGGAGTTCGTCGCGGCGCTGGCGGGCTACGCTCACCAACTCGCCGGGACGAGCGAGCCGACCGGGCTCCTCGGCGCGCTGCTCGACCTCGTGGCCGGGCTCGCGGCACCGGACGAGGCGACCCTCCTGCAGCGGCGCGCGGAGGGCACCGAAGTCGCGTCGCTGCAGGGCACACGCCTTTTGGCGGCGGGGACCGCCGTGGCCATCGCCTTGACGATGATCCCGGCCGTCGACAACCGCTTGCGGGCGGTCTTCCAGCGGGGCGCGCTGATCCCCTTCCACGCCAAGCGGTTGGCGGAACCGATCCTCGCCCACCCCGAGCGGTTCCGCCTGCCCGAAGCCCGGCTGCGGGAGTTCGTCGCTCGCTTCGACGCGGACCCGGACAACCCCTATCTCTACCCTGCGGAGATCGAGCGTTGGGTCGAGGACGCGCGTGGTCTGGCGACCTATCCGCGGCTCGAATATCTGCGCGCCCGGTTCGACCGTCTGCTCGGCCAGCAGCCTATCGGCCTCAACCTCGTCCGCTACAAGGCCGACGTGACGGCGATGGACGCCGATCTGGCGGCACTGCGCCGGGACGTGCGTCGGCTGCGCGAAGGCCTCGTGATGTTCGACGACGACGCTCGGGGAGCGGCCATGGCGGAACTGCACGAGCGCGAACTCGGTGAACCCCCCTCCTCGCAGGGCTGGTACGGCCTGACGCTGCTCCACCGCTTCGTCGATCTCGTCCGCGGGCCCGGACCGCGAGTGGCGGGCCCTGGCCTGAGCGACGCGGGGCTGCCGTTCGAGCCGGCCGATGCGGCGGCCGCCCGTCGGCTGCACGCGGCCGAGCAGGCGCTGATAGGCCAAGTCGACGATCAGTTGCGCATCCTGCGGCGCGAGAGCGATCGGATCTACGCGCATCTGGTCCGCGTCGCCGTTTGCGCGTCGCTCGCCTCGACCCGACTGATGCCACGGGCAGCACTTCGCGAGTTCGGCTTCGATGTCGCCGAATCCCGGCGCGAGGCGATCGACTGGAACCGTTATCTCGTCATCGGTCTGGTCGTTGCCGCCGTCGTGGTCGGCAGCGTGGCCGGCTACGCCTATTTCGTTCCCGCAGCCAATGTGCGCGAGGCCGCATGGTTGCCGCCGATCTTCGCTATGCTGATCCCGGCGACGCTGGCGGGCTTCGTGTTCGGCGTCATGCTGGTCAACGACCGGATCGCGCGCGGCGCGTTGGATCCGGAACGGCCCTTCCAGCCGCTGGATTTCGTCGCCACGGCGCTGATGACCTGGTCGATGGCCGTTTTCGGCCTGTTCGTTCTGGCACAGCTTCGCGGGACGCCCGGAACGCACGACCAGGGCTGGCCATGGACCTTCCTGCCGGCCGTGGCGGGGGCCGCCGTCGCCTGGGCGCTGCATCGCCAAAAAGCCGGCCTGAAGCCCTGGACGTTGCGCCAGGGCCTGCTCCTCGTCCCGCTGTTCCTGCTCGCGTCGTTCACCTCGTTGGCGATGCGCGCCGGTGGGTTCGTGGCGCTCGCCGAGGGCGGCATCGCCCCGCACTTCCTGGGCTTCGTGGTGGTCGTTTCGGTCCTTCTCGCGGCGGCATTGAGCGGCGTGCTGCTGCTCTGGCGCGCCGAATCGCAGCGCTGAGGACTTGCCGGGGCGATCGATCTCGTGTCCCTGCCGCCCGGTCGACACAGGAAGGACGCTGCGGGACATGGGGGAGCTAAGACGGGCGACGGCGATCGGCTTCGGTGCGGTGCTGCTGTGGGCGCTGCTCGCGCCTTTGGCCGTGCTCGGCGACCGGCTGCCGCCCTTCCTCACGACCGGCCTCGCCTTCGCCGTGGCGACCCTCGTCGGCCTCGCCGACCTCGTCCGCCGCGGCCGGCCATGGCGCGAAGCACTCGCCCATCGCCTCGTGCACTGGGTCTTCGCCACGGCCGGCCTGTTCGGCTTCCATGCGCTCTATTTCGCGGCCCTGCGCGTGGCGCCGCCGGTCGAGGCGAGCCTGATCATCTACCTCTGGCCGCTCTACATCGTGCTCCTGCAAGGGGCGTTGCCGGGCGGCAGCCTCATGCCGCGTCACCTCGTCGGCGCGTTGATGGGGCTGGCGGGCACGGCGCTGCTGCTGACGCGCGAAGAGGCGCCCGCCTTCGGCGAGGTGGGGCTGCTCGGCTATGTTACGGCCTTCGCGGCCGGCGTGACCTGGGCGAGCTATTCCGTGTTGAACCGGCGGATCAACCGGGGGGTTGCGACCGAAGCGGTCACGGGCTTCTGCGCCGCGACGGCCGTCCTCGCGCTCGCGTTCCACCTCGCCGTGGAGCCACCCGTCATGCCCACGCCGCGCGATGCCCTGGCGGTTCTGCTGCTTGGCCTCGGTCCCGTCGGCCTCGCGTTCTTCCTTTGGGACTACGGCACCAAGCACGGCGATCTCCGCGTGCTCGGTGCTTCGGCCTACGCGGCCCCGCTGCTGTCGACGCTGATCCTGGTCGCTATGGGGGCGGCACCCGCCACTCTGTCCCTGGCACTCGCCTGCCTGTTGATCGTCGGCGGGGCCGGCTGGGCCTCGGGGGATCTGTGGCGGCGGAGGCGCGAGGGCACCATGCAGCATCGCCCCTCGTGAGCGGCGCGGGTTGCGGCTAGACCTCTCCGATCCGCCCCGCATCCGATTTCCTTCCACGGCGTTTGCTCCATGCTCGGCTTTTTCGTCCTGATCCTGGCCCTCCTGCTCCTCGGCGAGACCCTGTCGGCAGCGTTCCTGCCGATCATCCCCGGGCCGATCGTTGGCATGGGGTTGTTGCTGGCACTCCTGATCGCCCAGGGCCGCGTGCCGGAGAGCTTCGTCGCGCCGGCCAACGGGCTCGTCGGCATGCTGACCCTGTTCATCCTGCCGGCGAGCCTCGGGATCATCGCCGAGTGGGAACTGCTCGGCGGCGACTGGCTCCTGTTCATGGCCGTGGCGGCTGGTGGTGCGCTGGTGACCGCTGCCGTCACCGCGCTGCTTGCGGTCGCCCTCCTGCCGCGGCGCCGGCCATGACCGACGCTTGGCTCGAAGCCCTGCCGTTCGATACGGGCCTTGCCTGGCTCGTCTTCACGGTCGCCGCCTTCT
>JBMCMJ010000207.1:0-5131 GCA_048615135.1 Pseudomonadota bacterium | reverse complement strand
AACTGTCCGAGGCAGGTTTCCTTTCCGCGCAGGCCCTTACCCTGTGCAAAACCAGTATTATGACAAATCGAGCGGCGGCCGGGAGGGGCCGCTTCGCCTTCCATCTGGACGAAGGTCGATACGACGATATATTCATCCGATCGCAAGAACGGCGAATCCGAACGCCGAGCCGGATCAGGGAGCCCATGATGGCCGATTTCGACGACGCCCCGCAGACCGTGCGCGCCCGCACCTTTTTCGCCCGCAACCCGGAAGCCGCCGACCGGGCGGTGTTCGGTCGCGTCGCCCACGAAGACCGCCGTGGCTTCCTGAAGGGCGCCGGGCTCGCCACCATGGCCGCCATGGTGGGTGCGGCCATCCCCTTCCACCGCACCATGCCCCAGGGCCTGATCCCGGTGGCCTTGGCGAGCGAGGACCTGCTCGCCGGCAAGGACGGCCTCACCCTGCTCGGCGAGCGCCCGCTCAACGCCGAGACCCCGCCGCACCTGCTCGACGACCCGATCACCCCGACGGCCCGCCATTTCATCCGCAACAACGGCCTGATCCCGGAGGATACCTCCGCCGACGGCTGGACGCTCACCATCGACGGCTTCGTCGAGGAGCCGCTGGAACTCACCATCGCCGAGCTCCAGGAGCGCTTCGAGGTCGTCACCGCCGCCGCCGTGATCGAGTGCGGCGGCAACGGCCGCGCCTTCTTCGATCCGCCGGCCCGCGGCAACCAGTGGACCTACGGTGCCGTCGCCTGCTCCGAGTGGACCGGCGTCCGGCTGCGCGACATCCTCGAGGTCACGGGCTTGAAGTCGGAGGCCTACTACACCGCCCACTTCGGCGCCGACCCGCACCTCACGCTCGACCCCGAGCGTCGGGCCCTCAGCCGCGGCCTGCCGATCGAGAAGGCGCTCGATCCGACCGTGCTGGTCGCCTTCGCCCAGAACGGTGAGGCGATCGACCCGCGCAACGGCGCCCCGCTCCGGCTGGTCGTCCCCGGCTGGCCCGGCTCCTGCTCGCAGAAGTGGCTCACCAAGATCACGATCCGCGACGTCGAGCACGACGGCCAGGGCATGACCGGCCAATCCTATCGGATGCCCAACCGGCCCTTGGCGCCCGGCGAGGAGATCGACAACGCCGACATGGTGGTCATGGAGGCCATGCCGGTGAAGTCGCTGATCACCCACCCGGCCACCGGCAGCGAGTTCGCCGACCGCACCGTCGAGGTCCGCGGCCACGCCTGGGTCGGCGACCGGGCGATCGACCGGGTCGAGCTGTCGATGGACTTCGGCGCCACCTGGATGACGACCTTCCTCGACCCGGCGGTCAATCCGGGGGCGTGGTACAACTGGCGCCGCCAAGTGACCTTCCCGATGGCCGGCTACTACGAGTTGTGGGCCCGAGCGGTCGACGACCACGGCGCGGCGCAGCCGTTCCAGGCTCCCTGGAACCCCCGCGGCTACGCCGGCAACGGCATCCACCGGGTCGGCGTGCGGGTGGCTTGAGCTTCGAGGTCGGCGGGGCGCAGCGCTGCGTCCCGCCGCCATCACGAGGGGGATCGATGAGGAAGTTCGTGATCGTGGCGGGTCTGTTGTTGAGCGGGGGCATGGCCAGTGCCGAGGAGTTCGGCGTGCTGCACGTGGCTCCGGGGGTCGAGGAGGTCTGGTACGCCTGCACCGCCTGCCACTCCGAGCACATCGTGGCCCAGCAGGGGCTGACCCGCGACGGCTGGGACGGCGTGCTCACTTGGATGAACGAGGAAATGGGCATGGCCGAGTTGCCGGGCGACCTCGAGGCCACGATCCTCGACTACCTCGCCGCCAACTACGGCCCCGACCGCCCGCACTTCACCCGCTGAACCAAGGGCTGCTCGCCAAGCGCAGCGTTTCTTGCTAAGGTTGCTCACTCGTCGCCAAGGGAGGACCTTAACGATGAGTGAACGCAACGCCTACGAAGAACAGTTCGCCGCGCAGCTGCAGTTGTGGCAGGCTGAAATCCAGAAATTGCAGGCGCAGGCCGAGCAAGCCAACGCCGAGATCAAGGCGGACTATTTTCGCCGCCTCGATGAATTGAAGGGGCAACTCGAAGACGCGCAGCAACGCTACCGGCAGATGGTCGAAGCAAATGCGACCGCGTGGGAAGAATTCCGCGCCAAGACCGACGCGGCTTGGCAGGACATGGCCAACGGCATCAACGCCGCCTGGGATCGCTTCCGCTGAACTCGACACCGGCCCCGCCCGATCCGGGCGGGGCCGGCCGTTCAGCGCCCGCCGGCAATGTCGATATGGGTGCCGGTGACGTAGGACGCCGCATCCGAGCAGAGCCACACCACTACCTCGGCGACCTCCTCCGGCGTGCCGGCGCGGCCGATCGGCACCCCCGGCCCGAACTGTCCGATGCGATCCCCGACCTCCATCGAGTCGTGGATGTCGGTGGCGATCAGCCCCGGCTTGACGGCGCACACCCGAACGCCGTCCGAGGCCACCTCGCGGGCCAGCCCCTCGGTCAGCACGTCCATGCCGCCCTTGGCGATGGCGTAGGGCAAGAGGCCGCCCGCCCCCATCAGCCGGGGCGCGATCGACGAGGTGTTGACGATCACACCGCCCCTGCCGCCCCTCGAGCGGGCCATGCGCTTCGCCGCCTCGCGGGCCGCGATCACCGCCGCCGTCAAGTCGATGTCGATCACCCGGCGGATGGTCTCCCAGTCCTGTTCCACCAGGGGAGCGGCACGATGGGCGATTCCGGCGTTGTTGACGAAGGCATCGAGCGAGCCAAGCGCCGCCTCGGCAACATCGAAACAGCCGACGATCGCCTCCGGGTCAGCCACGTCAACCTGGATGGTGGTGGCCTCGCGGCCCGCCGCCCGGACGTCGGCCGCCACGTCCTCGGCCGCGTCCGCCCGACCGGCATAGCCGATCGCGACGTCGTAGCCCCGGCGGGCAGCGAGGCGGCAGACCGCAGCTCCGATGCCGCGGCTGCCGCCGGTGACCAAAATGGTCCTGGCCATGGTCCCTACCAGCTGCCGGTGTTGCCCATCGAGGCCCACGGCTCGGCGGGGGGCTTCGATTCGCCCCTCTGCAGGATCTCGATGGAGATACCGTCGGGCGAGCGGACGAAGGCCATCCGGCCGTCGCGCGGCGGGCGGTTGATGGTGATGCCGTTGTCCATCAGGTGCCGGCAGGTGGCGTAGATGTCGTCCACCTCGTAGGCCAGATGGCCGAAGTTACGCCCGCCGGTATAGGTCTCCGGATCCCAGTTGTAGGTCAGTTCCAGCGCCGGCGACTTGCCTGTCTCGAAGCTCTGGACGTCCTCGTCGGCGGCGAGGAAAACCAGGGTGAAGCGGCCCTGCTCGTTGTCGACGCGGCGGACTTCCTTCAGACCGAACAGGGTCGAATAGAACTTCAGCGACTCGTCGAGGTCGGTGACTCGAACCATGGTGTGCAGGTAGCGCATGGATGGTTCTCCCGGGTTGTGTGGGTCGGGCTTACGCTCGATCGCGCGTTGGGCCAAGGGTCTGCTGCAGATGTCGGATGCGCGCTCGGAGCACGACGAAGCTCGCGGCCACGCCGAGCGTGGCGATGGCGAGGAGCGTGAACTGCCGTTCGATGCCGAGGCCCGCATCGAGCAGGAGGCCGGTCAGCGCCGGGCCGAGGGCCGTAGCGAGGGTGCCGGAGCCCGAGGCGAGGGCGCGGATCGAGCCCAAGTGCAGGGTACCGTAGAGCTCGGCCCACAGCGCCGAAACCAAGGCGAAGCCGAAGCCCGTGCCGAAGCCGAGCAGGCCCAGATAGAGAAAGACCGCGGCTTCGGTCCCGAACAGCCCGGCGACCGCGAGGCTCGCCGCCAGGGGCAGCAGATAGACGGGCAGGAGCCGGGCGGCGCCGAGGCGGTCGACCAGGACGCCCGAGACCAACGAGCCCGCGACCGAGCAGGCCGCATAGGCCAGAAAGCCCAGGGCGTAGACCTCGAGGCTCCAGCCCTTGACCGAAACCAGATGCGCGCCCTGGAAGAGCAGCGCCGTGCCCAGGGCAGGCGAGACCGTGAAGCCGGCGAGCAGGCCCCAGAACAAGGGCTCGCGAACCACCTCGGCGCGACGCCAGTGCCGGCCGCCGAGACCGGCCGTGGTATCCGGGCCGCTCGGTCGGCTGCCGAGCGGGACGCGCGGCCGGGAGAGGAGCGTCATCGTCAGGGGCATCAGGACGAGCAGCAGCAGGGCGGCGGCTGCCCACCAAGCGCCGCGCCAGCCGAAGGCAGCGACGGCGAACACGGCGAGGCCCGGCAGGACCGCCTCGCCAAGGGGATGGCCGAGCGAGACCACCGCCAAGGCCCGACCACGGGTGGCGACGAACCAGCGGGCGGTGAGGGTCACGGCGACATGGGTCATCATGGCCTGCCCGCCGAGCCTGAGGCCGAACACCGCCAGGGCAAGCATCCAGGGTGCGGTCACCACTGCCATGAAGGCGCAGACCAAAGCCAAGCCGCCCATGACGGCGGCCACGAGGCGGAACGGTTCGAGATCGTCGGCCAAGCGGCCGACCGCCATGAAGACGGCCGCCGAGGCCAGGGTGCCGAGGGCGTAGAGAGTGCCCCATTCGCCGTGGCTGAGGTCCAACTCGGCGCGCAGATCCTCGGCGAACAGCGCGATGAAGAAGGTCTGGCCGAAGCTGGAGGCGAAGGCGAGCAGCAGCGCACCCACCAGCCAGCGGGCGTTGTCGCGGAGAAAGCGCCCGGCATCGCCGGCGAGCCGGGCCAGCACCGGCGGGCCTTCAGAACTCCGGTGCCAGGGTGACGTGCAGGCCGTCCAAGTCGTCGGACCACTTGAGCTGACAGGAGAGGCGCGAAGTCTCACCGACCTCGTAGGCCTCGTCGAGCATCAGCTCCTCCTCGTCGCTCACCGCCGGCAATTTGTCGGTCCAGGCGGGGTCGACGTAAACGTGGCAGGTGGCACAGGCACAACACCCGCCGCAGGCCGCCTCGATCGGCAGGTCCGCGTCGCGGATGATCTCCATGACCGACCACCCGGCGTGGCCCTCGAGTTCGTGATCCTTGCCCTCGCGGTCGGTAACGATGAGCTTCGACATGGATGTCCCCGGTGAAAACGCTGCGGACCCCTAACCTCGGTTGCCGGGCAAGGTCAACAAGGGGG
>JBMCMJ010000206.1:0-5162 GCA_048615135.1 Pseudomonadota bacterium | reverse complement strand
GCCAAAGTGGCGACGGCAACGCCGTCGCCAGGGGGGCGCGGGGGGACCATGAAGTCCCCCCGACTCTTCCCCGCCCACCTGTACAGCACGGATCAACCCCTGCCGTCGCGCCAGCCGACCACCGCGTCGGGGTGACTGTCGTTCCGCGCGATGTAGGGTTTGAGGTCGAGGAGTGGGGTGCCGTCGAGGCAGTCGAGCCCGCGGACCTCGAGCACGCTGCCGCGGATGGCGACGAGCGGGACGATGCCGACGCCGATCGGGTTCGGCCGGTTGGGCGAGCGCAGCGCGAAGGTGCCGAGCGGGCGGGGGGCGTGGCTCGGCGCCTGCACCAGGAAATCGCGCCGCGCCCGGTCGAGCCAGTAGAGCACGATGAGGTGGCTCGTGCCCTCGAGGCCGTCGAGCGCCGGCGCGAACCGTGGATCGACCTCGATCGTGCAGGGGGCGTCGCTTTCGCGCGTGTTCTTCGGCGCGCTGCCCCGCTCCGTCCAGGGGGTGCGGATGCGCCCGACGAACACGAGCGACGCATCGCCCGCGAGGCTGCCGCAATCGATCCCCGTCACCTCGCCGGCCCTCGCTTCATGACCCATCCCGCATCTCCACGAACAACCCGATCTCGAGACATGGCGGCTACGCCGAAGGCGCGTTTCGCGCAAGGATCCGCGGCCATGAGCCTCGCCCGCGACGACCATTGCGCCCTCGTCGAACGTGTCTCGACCTGCACCCGCCTGCGCCCGGCCGACCGGCGCGATCGGGTGGTGGCCATGCTGACGCTGCAGGATGTCGTCGATGTCGACCGGGCGTTGTGGTCGGCCTCGTCACCGAACTGGTCGCGGGCGTGACGCGCGATGCCAAAAAGCGCGGCGATGCGGCCCTCGACCTGTTCCTCGACCACCGCGACGAGCGCGCACTCGCCTTTTTCCGCACGGCCGGCTGGCGCCCGCAGAGCCGGCTCGGCCTGCGCCACCGGCTCGAGCGCGCCGACCCGCGGCCTTGACCGTTCGAGCGGCGGATTGACGGCAGGGGACCGCTTGGTGTCCTCTCCGCCGGACGTTTCCTGCCGGGCGGAGCCGGATGACGACGACCGATGCCTATGCCGCTTGGCGAGACGGCTTTCGCTGGGACGTGCCGAAGAGCTTCAACATCGCGACGGCGATCCTCGAGCGCAATGCACCTCACGCCCCGGCCCTGATCGACGCCCGCGCCGGCGAGCCGGTGCGCACCTACAGCTTCGCGGAGCTCGACCAGCTCTCCAACCGGCTCGCCAACCTGCTGATCGACGATGGCCTTCTGCCCGGCGAGCGGGTCGGCATCCTGTTGCCGCAGCGGGTCGAGACGCTTCTCGCCCACCTCGCCGTCTACAAGGCGGGGGCGGTGGCCCTGCCGCTGTTCACCGCGTTCGGCCAGGAGGCGCTGCGCTTCCGCCTGAAGGATTCGGCCGCCCGCTTCGTCCTCGCCGATGGCGCCAACGCGCCGCGCGTGCGCGACCTCGCGGCCGATTTCGCCGGGCTCGACCGCATCATCGACGTGGATGCGCCCACCTTCGCGGACGCCCTGGCAGCGGCCGACGGCTGGGCCGCCCACGAGCGCACCCGCGCCGACGATCCGGCGCTGATCATCTACACCTCGGGCACCACGGGCGCACCCAAGGGGGCGGTCCACGGCCATCGCGTCCTGCTCGGTCACCTGCCCGGCGTCACCATGCCCCACGCCGGCTTTCCGCAACCGGGCGACCGCTTCTGGACGCCCGCCGACTGGGCCTGGATCGGCGGCCTGCTCGACGTGCTGCTGCCGAGCCTCTACCACGGCGTGCCCGTCGTCGCCGGGCCCGGCGGCAAGTTCGAGCCGAGCAGCGCGGTCCGCTTCATGGCCACCCACGCCGTGCGCAACGTGTTCATGCCGCCCACCGCCCTGCGCCTGATGCGCGCGGCCGAGGTGGATGCGAGCGGTGTCCGCCTGCGCACCATGGCGAGCGGCGGCGAGCGGCTCGGCGACGAGCTGGTCGACTGGGTGCGGCGCACCTTCGGCGTCGAGATCGACGAGTTCTACGGCCAGACCGAGGCCAATCTGCTGGTGAGCGGCATGGCCGGTGCCTTTCCCCGCCGCGCGGGCGCCATCGGCCGCCCGGTGCCGGGCCACGAGGTGGCGATCGTCGACGCTGCGGGCGAGGTGCCGCCCCCGGACGAGGTCGGCATCATCGCCGTCAGGCGCCCCGATCCGGTGATGTTCCTGGGATACTGGAACGATCCCGAGGCCACCGCCCGCAAGTTCCAGGGCGACTGGATGCTCACCGGCGACATGGGCCGGATGGACGCGGACGGCTACGTCACCTTCGTCGGCCGTGACGACGACCTGATCAACACGAGCGGCTTCCGCGTCGGCCCGAGCGAGGTCGAGGCGGCGCTGGCCGAGCATCCGGCGGTGGCGCAGGTGGCGGTGGTCGGCATGCCCGATGCGGAGCGCGGCGAGGCGGTGGTCGCCTGCGTCGTGCTCCGCCCCGGCTTCGCCCCCGACGAGGCCCTCGCGGAGGACCTCCGCGAACGGGCCCGCGCCACGGTCGGTGCCCACGCCCGGCCGCGCCACGTCGTGTTCCGCGACGCCTTTCCCCTCACCGCGACGGGCAAGATCCTGCGCCGCGACCTGCGCGCCCATCTCGCGGCCGAGGCGGCGGGTGAGGCCGGCGCCAACGCATGACCACCCGGCTCCGCCCCAACCGCCAACGCCCGTTCGAGCTGCGCCCCGTGCTGCGGGTGATCGGCGTGCTGCTCAGCGTGCTCGCCTGCTTCATGTTCCTCGCGATGATCGCCGACCTCGTGGTCGGCCATCGCGACTGGCTCGTCTTCCTGCTCAGCGGCGGCGTCACCCTGTTCGTCGGCATCAGCCTGATCCTCGCCAATCAGGGCGCCATTCTCGTCCGGCTCTCCACCCGCCAGGCCTTCATCCTTACCGCCAGCGTGTGGGTGACGCTGACCGTCTTCGCCGCCCTGCCGTTCCTGTTCGCCGGCCAGCAGATGAGCCTCGCCGACGCCGTGTTCGAGGCCACCTCGGGGATCACGACCACCGGCGCCACGGTGATGAGCGGCCTCGACGACGCCCCGCCCGGCCTGCTCCTCTGGCGCTCGCTCCTGCAGTGGCTCGGCGGCATCGGCATCATCGTCATGGGCGTCGCCGTCCTGCCGCTCCTCTCGGTCGGCGGCATGCAGCTGTTCCGCACCGAAAGCTCCGACCGCTCCGACAAGATCCTGCCCCGCGCCGGCCAGCTCGCCTCGGCCATCGGGGTCATCTACTTCGCCTTCACCTTCGCCTGCGGCCTCGCCTACTGGCTCGCCGGCATGGGCGCGTTCGACGCCATGAACCACGCCATGACCACCGTGGCGACCGGCGGCTATTCCACCCGCGACGCCTCGCTCGCCGCCTTCTCCAGCCCCACCATCGAGTGGATCGCCGTCCTTTTCATGATCACCGGCGCCATCCCCTTCGTCCTCTACATCCAGGCGATGAACGGCGAGCCCGCCGCCGTCTACCGCGACACCCAGGTCCTCTGGTTCCTCGGCATCGTCATGGGCGCCTGGGCGCTCATGGCCGCCTTGCTGATGCTCCAGCACGAGGCCCCGCCGCTCTGGGCGCTCCGCCACGCCGCCTTCAACACCACCTCGATCATCACCGGCACCGGCTACGTCTCCAGCGACTACGAGGCCTGGGGCCCCCTCGCCGTCGCGTTCTTCTTCTTTCTCATGTGCGTCGGCGGCTGCACCGGCTCCACCACCGGCGGGATCAAGGTCTTCCGCTTCGCCGTCCTCTACGCCATCGCCCGCACCCAGATGCTCCGCCTCATCCAGCCGAACGGCGTCTTCCTCGCAACCTACAACGGCCGCCTCGTCCCCGACGCCGTGGCCATCTCGGTCATGGCCTTCTTCTTCCTCTTCGCCCTCTCCTTCTCCGTCATCGCCCTCCTGCTCGCCGCCCTCGGCCTCGACTTTCTCACCGCCATGTCCGCCGCGATCACCTCCCTCGCCAATGTCGGCCCCGGCCTCGGCCCGCAGATCGGCCCCGCCACCAACTTCGCGAGCCTCCCCGAAGCCGCCAAATGGCTCCTCTCCTTCGCCATGCTCCTCGGCCGCCTCGAAATGTTCACCCTCCTCGTCCTGATCACCCCCGCCTTCTGGCGCCCTTAGCCGAACTCGGAACAACGCCAGGAGCAGGGGGCTTTGGGCCCCCTGCAACCCCCGACCGACGGCGTTGCCGTCGGCTCTGCGAGTGATGCCGGCACCGCCGGCATCCGGGGGGCGCGGGGGGATCATCAAATCCCCCCGCTCCTTCCTTCCTTCCTCCTCCCCTTAGCCCTTTGGTGGCGTTGATCCGCGCTCGATTAGGGCGCTGCCTGTTCCTTCGTCACGTGTCGGCCGACGGGAGGAACCGATGACCAACGACCTGATGGCGCTCCTCGAGCGCGAACTGCCGGTGGCTCCGAAGCCCTGCGCGCTGAAGCTCGCCACGACCGGCCTCGTCGTCGTCGATCAGGTCCACGGCTTCTGCACCGTCGGCGCCGGCAACCTCGCCCCGCAGCACCCCAACCCCCAGGTCGACCGCATGGTCGAGACCACGGCCGGCCTCGCCCGCCGCTTCGCCGACGCCCACCGCCCGATCCTCGCCTTCCTCGACACCCACGAGCCGGGCGTCCCCGAGCCCCCCTATCCGCCCCACTGCGAGCGCGGCACCGGCGAGGAAAACCTCGTGCCCCAACTCGCCTGGCTCGACGACGAACCCAACGCCACCCTCATCCGCAAGGACTGCATCAACGGCTTCGTCGGCGGCATCGAGAACTCGAGCCACCACGGCCTGCACCACAACAAGGTCATCGACTGGATCAACGTCCACCGCCTGAACACGGTCCTCGTCACCGGCATCTGCACCGACATCTGCGTCATGGACTTCGTCCTGACCCTGCTCTCCGCCCGCAACCACCGCCTCATGCCCAGCCTCGAAGACATCACCGTCCTCGAACCCGCCTGCGCCACCTACGACCTGCCCAAGGACACGGCGAGCGCCCAGAACCTCCCCGCCACCGCCGCCCACCCCCAAGCCGCCACCCACCACATGGGCCTCTACTTCATGGCCTCCCGCGGCGCCCTCCTCGCCAGCGAAATCGACTGGACGTAGCGGCG
>JBMCMJ010000205.1:0-5164 GCA_048615135.1 Pseudomonadota bacterium | reverse complement strand
TGACGGCGGCCATCGTCCTGGTGTTCGCCTCGAGGTTGCCGTGGCATCGATGGACGCGACGCTTCGGAGGGGAACGATGAGACGGATGTTCGGTGTCCTGGTGGTGGTCTTCGGGTTCGCGGCCGCGCCCGCCGTGGCCGAGCCGTCCCGCATGACGGTCTTCAAGTCGGCGAGTTGCGGCTGCTGCGGCCTGTGGATCGACCATCTGGCCGCGCACGGCTTCGAGGTGGAGGCGCACGACACCGAGGCGATGCACCGGGTCAAGGAGCTGGCCGGCGTGCCGCCGGCGCTCGGCTCGTGCCACACCGCGATGATCGACGGCTACGTGATCGAGGGCCACGTGCCGGCCGCCGAAATTCGGCGCCTGCTGGACGAGCGGCCGGCCGGGGTGGCGGGCCTGAGCGTCCCGGGCATGCCGCAGGGCTCGCCGGGCATGCCGGCCCCGGCTGCAATGGCCGAGCGCTACGACGTGGTCGTGTTCGGTGGCGACGCCACGGGCCGCTTTGCCACCTATGCCGGCGAGCGACGGGTGGACTGAACCGGAACGCGCGAGGGGCGCGGTCGCGTCCCCGCCGTCCCGTGCGGCGTCCATCGGTGGCCTCGCCTGTCGTTTCCGGGGTTCCGGGCAGGGGCGGCGGGACGACGCGCCGCGCTTGACGCCGTCCGGGGCATGGCCGACCTCTCCCCACGCTGCCCGGATCACCGGACCGCCGACCGCCTCGCCTTTTCGGACCGCGAACGCCATGCCCTTCGACAGCCTGCGCGACTTCATCGACCACCTCGAGGCCAAGGGGCGGCTGGTCCGCGTGAAGGCACCGGTCTCGCCGGTGCTGGAGATGACCGAAATCCACACCCGCCTGCTCGCCGAGCAGGGACCGGCCGTGCTCTTCGAGAACGTCGAGGGCCACGACATGCCGGTGCTGATCAATCTGTTCGGCACGGTGGAGCGGGTCGCCTGGGGGATGGACAAGGAGCCCTCGACGCTCCGCCAGCTCGGCGAGACGCTGGCCTTCCTCAAGCAGCCGGAGCCGCCCGGCGGCTGGCGCGAGGCGATGGAACTGGTGCCGCTCCTGAAGTCGGCGCTGGCGATGCGGCCGAAGAGCGTCGGCCGCGCCCCCTGCCAGGAGGTGGTGCTGAAGGGCGACGAGGTCGACCTTGCGCGGTTGCCGATCCAGAGCTGCTGGCCCGGCGAGCCGGCGCCGCTGATCACCTGGCCGCTGGTCGTCACCAAGGGGCCGTCCAAGGCCAAGAGCGACGCCTACAACCTCGGCATCTACCGGATGCAGGTGACCGGGCGGAACACCACGCTGATGCGCTGGCTGAAGCACCGGGGCGGGGCCCAGCACCACCAGCGCTGGGGGCAGAGCAAGCGCGACCCGCTGCCTGCCGCGGCCGTGATCGGCGCCGATCCGGGCACCACGCTGGCGGCCGTCACCCCCGTGCCGGACACGCTCTCGGAATATCAGTACGCGGGGCTGTTGCGCGGCAAGCGGGTGGAACTGGTCGACTGCGTGAGCATCCCCCTGCAGGTGCCGGCGACCGCCGAGATCGTGCTGGAAGGCTATGTCAGCCTCGACGACTACGGCGACGAGGGGCCCTACGGCGATCACACCGGCTACTACAACTCGGTCGAGAAGTTCCCGGTGTTCACCGTCACCGCGATGACCATGCGCAAGCAGCCGATCTATCTCTCGACCTTCACCGGCCGGCCGCCGGACGAGCCGTCGGTGCTGGGCGAGGCGATGAACGAGGTCTTTCTGCCGTTGTTCGTCCAGCAATTCCCCGAGGTGGTCGATTTCTGGCTGCCGCCCGAGGGCTGTTCCTACCGGATCGCCGTCGTTTCGATGAAAAAGGCCTATCCGGGCCACGCCAAGCGGGTCATGCTGGGCGTGTGGTCCTATCTCAGGCAGTTCATGTACACCAAGTTCGTCATCGTCGTGGACGACGACATCGACGCCCGCGACTGGAAGGACGTCATGTGGGCGCTCTCGACCCGGGTCGATCCGGCGCGCGACATGACCGTCCTGGAGAGCACGCCGATCGACTATCTCGACTTCGCCTCGCCGGAGAGCGGGCTCGGCTCCAAGCTCGGCATCGACGCGACCGACAAGTGGCCGCCCGAGACCAAGCGGGAGTGGGGCAAGAAGCTCTACATGGAGCCGGACGTCGTCGAGCGGGTGTCGGCGCGCTGGGCGGAGCTGGGCCTGCCCGGCTCCGGAAAGCCGATTTGGAAACGGTGAGCCCCCACCCGCGGCTCGACCATGCGGTGGCGTTGACCCGGGCCGCCGGGACGATCGCCATGCGGTTCTTCCGTCAGGCGCACAAGCGCTGGGAGAAGACGCCGGGGTCGATCGTCACCGAGGCGGACATCGCCATCGACCGGCTGCTGCGCGCCGAACTGCCGCGCGGCGAGGAGGCGTGGCTCAGCGAGGAGAGCCCGGACGACGAGGTGCGGCTGGACGCGGAGCAGGTGTGGATCGTCGACCCGATCGACGGGACGCGCAGCTACGCCCAGGGCCGCGCCGAATTCGCCATCAGCGTGGCGCTGTGGGACCGGTCCGTTGGCGGGGCCGTCCTCGGCGTCGTGCTCAATCCCGCGACCGACGAGCTGTTCGTCGCCGAGCGGGGGGGTGGGGCCCGCCTCAACGGCACGCCCGCGACCTTGCGGCCCTGGTCCGCCACGGGGTCGACCGAGTTGCTGGTCAGCGGCCGCGAGGCGCGGCACGCCGGCTTCGAGCAGCACTTCCGCGACTGCCGGATCAAGGGGCTCGGCTCGCTCGCCTATCGCCTCGCCCTGATCGCCGCCGGCCGCGCCGACGGCCTGGTGTCGCTGCGCCGCGTCGCCGACTGGGATCTTGCCGCCGCGGTGCTGATGATCGAGGAGGCCGGCGGGCGGGTGACCGACCGTTTCGGCCGGCACCTGACCCTCAACCGCCCGACTGCGCAGCATCAGGGTCTCGTGGTCGGCCATCCCGTGCTGCACGACCGGCTATGCAACGTCATCGCGTCGCTGCCGTGATCTCGGGGCTTCCGCAGCCGGCCGATCGGTGCCACCCCTCTCAGCCGGGTGTTGCGCCCGAGGGAGGTCGAACCAGCATGCAGAACTACGCCGCGGAGGCGCTCGTCGCAGCCGCCATCGCCATTTTCCGGGCTGCCGGCTCGTCGGACGACGAGGCGCGCATCGTCGCCGAACATCTCGTCGAAGCGAATCTCGCCGGCCACGACAGCCACGGCATCGGCATGCTGCCGGCCTATATCGAGCATCTGCGCTCGGGTCTGTTCGTCGCCAACCAGACGCCCGAGGTGGTCAACGACACCGGTGCGGTGATCGTCGTCGACGCGCGCCACGGCCTCGGCCAGCACATGGCGCGGCTCGCCCTCGACCGGGGCATCGCGCGGGCGAAGGAGATCGGTGCCTGCGTCGTGGCGCTGCGCGAAAGCGCCCATATCGGGCGAATCGGTGCCTATTCGGAATACTGCGCCGCGGCGGGCCTTGCCTCGACCCATTTCGTCAACGTGGTGGACCATACGCCGGTGGTGGCCCCGTTCGGCGGCAGCGACGGCCGCTTCATCACCAATCCGTTCAGCGCCGCGCTGCCGGGCGAGGCGGGGCCCGCACCGCTCTTGGACATGGCGACCTCGACCATCGCCTTCGGCAAGGCGCGCGTCGCGCGCAACACGGGCGTACCGGTGCCGGAGGGCACGCTGCTCGACCCGACCGGCCGCCCGACCACCGATCCGACGGCACTGGTCGACGAGAAGCGGGGCGCGCTCACCGCGTTCGGCCAGCACAAGGGCTCGGGGCTCGCCATCATCTGCGAGCTGTTCGCCGGTGCGCTCGCGGGCGAGCGGACCATCCAGCCGGCCAATCCGCGCCGCGGCAGCATCGTCAACAACATGCTCTCGATCCTGATGGACCCGGCCGCCTTCGGTGATCCGGCAGCGATCCGCGCGGAAGCCGCCGCGTTCGGCGCCTACGTCAAGGCGTCGCCGCCGGCACCGGGCATCGACGAAGTGCTCCTGCCGGGCGAACCCGAACAGCGCTCGCGGGCGGCGCGGCGCGCGGCCGGGATCCCGGTCGACCCCATGACCATCGAGCAGATCGTCGAAGCCGGACGCTCGGTCGGCGCCGGCGAGGCCGATCTTGCGCCCTTGATCGGAGGCTAGAGCGGTGGATCGTGTCCAGACCGTCGTCGTCGGCGCGGGGGTCATCGGCCTCGCGGTGGCCCGTGCCCTCGCCCTCACCGGCCGCGAAGTGCTGGTGCTCGAGAAGGAAGGAAGCATCGGCACCGAGACCAGTTCGCGCAACAGCGAGGTCATCCACGCCGGCATCTACTACCCGACGGGTTCCTTGAAGGCGACGATGTGCGTCGCCGGCAAGCACCAGCTCTACGACTACTGCCGCGAGCGGCACGTCCACCACGCCAATTGCGGCAAGCTGATCGTCGCGACGGACGCGAGCCAGCATCCGACATTGCAGGCAATCAAGGCCAAGGCGAGTGCCAACGGCGTGGAACTCGAGTGGTGGGAGGCGGACCGCGCCCGCGGGCTCGAGCCGGAGCTGGCCTGCACGGCGGCCCTTTGGTCGCCCACCACCGGCATCGTCGACAGCCATGCCTTCATGCTCGCGCTCGAGGGCGACCTCGGGGCGGCCGGCGGCATCGTCGTGTTCTACGCCCCGGTCGAGGCCGCGCGACGGGTGGACGAGGGGTTCGTCCTGGAGGTCGGCGGCGACGCGCCGATGGAACTGCTCGCCAGCGAACTGGTCAACTGCGCCGGTCTGCATGCGCCGGCCCTGGCCGCGCGGATCAGCGGCCTCGACGCGCGGCACGCGCCCCGGGGCTACTACTGCAAGGGCCACTACTTCACGCTCAGCGGCCGCTCGCCCTTCGCCCGGCTGATCTATCCCGTACCGGAAGCCGCGGGGCTCGGCGTCCACGTCACGGTCGATCTGGCCGGCCAAGCCCGCTTCGGGCCCGATACCGAATGGGTCGACGAACTCGACTACGACGTGCCGGCCGAACGCGCCGATGCCTTCTACGCCGCCGTGCGCAGATACTGGCCGGCTTTGCCGGACGGCGCGTTGCTGCCGGGCTATGCCGGCATCCGCCCGAAGCTCGCCCCGGCGGGCGCGCCCACCGCCGATTTCCGGGTCGACGGACCC
>JBMCMJ010000204.1:0-5197 GCA_048615135.1 Pseudomonadota bacterium | reverse complement strand
GTCCGGTTCGGCGTCTCGCCGCTGCCGCTCAGCCTCTCGCGATAGCTCCCCTGCGCCGGAGCAGTCGCTCCAGCCGGCAGACGAGCCGGTAGGCCCAGACAGAAACGAGCAGACTCAAAGGGGTTTCGCCGGGCCGTTCCCCGCGATCGTCGAGCTGTGCCACCGGATTCCTCGTTCGTTGGTCGCCTTGCTTGGTAGATGGGAACCGGGTTTTCCGGTGTCCATCGAGCCTGACCGCGAAGCATGGCATGGCTCGGTTGCGCAAAGATGAAGGCGGCGCGACGGCGGGCGCGACGACCGTCGGTGCCGTCGAGGAGAGGGCCGATGGGCGTCGAGGATCCGCTGCTGCAGCCGTTCCGCCTCTGCCACCTCGTCCTCAAGAACCGCATCCTCTCGACGGCGCACGAGCCGGCTTATGGCGAGGACGGCCTGCCCAAGGCGCGCTACCGCCGCTACCACGAGGAAAAGGCGCGGGGGGGCCTGGCTCTGACCATGACCGCGGGCTCGGCCGTGGTCGCGCGGGATAGCCCCGAGGCGTTCGGCAATCTCCACGCCTACAAGGACGAGATCGTCCCGTGGCTGCAGGAACTGACGGACGCCTGCCACGCGCACGGCTGTGCCGTGATGATGCAGCTCACCCATCTCGGCCGCCGGACGTCCTGGAACAAGGCCGACTGGCTGCCGGTCGTCGCGCCTTCGGCCGTGCGCGAGCCGGCGCACCGCGCCTTTCCGAAGGCCCTGGAGGACTGGGACCTCGACCGGATCGTCGTCGACTATGCCGACGCGGCGGAGCGGATGCAGGCGGGCGGGCTCGACGGCATCGAGCTGGAGGCCTACGGCCATCTGCTCGACCAGTTCTGGTCGCCCGCCACCAACCGCCGCGACGACGACCACGGCGGCAGCCTCGACAATCGGCTGCGCTTCACGCTGCGCGTGCTGGACGCCATCCGCGGCCGGGTCGGCCCCGATTTCCTGGTCGGCATCCGCATGGTGGCCGACGAGGATTGGGAGCTCGGCCTCTCCAGGGAGGAGGGCGTGGCGATCGCCGAGCGGCTGATCGCCACCGGCCTGATCGATTTCCTGAACCTGATCCGCGGCCATATCGATACCGACGCGGCGCTCGCCCGCGTGATCCCCATCCAGGGCACGCCCGCCGCCCCGCATCTGGAGTTCTGCGGCGAGATCAAGCAGCGGACGCGCTTTCCCGTGTTCCACGCGGCACGGATCGCCGACGTGGCGACGGCGCGCCATGCCGTGGCGTCCGGGCTGCTCGACATGGTCGGCATGACCCGCGCGCACCTCGCCGATCCGCACCTCGTCGCCAAGCTGGCGCGCGGCGAGGAACACCGCATCCGGCCCTGCGTCGGCGCCACCTACTGTCTCGATCGGATCTACGAGGGGCAGGACGCGCTCTGCATCCACAACGCGGCCACCGGGCGCGAGGCGACCATGCCCCACGTCATTCGCCGCGCCGATGGGCCTGCGCTCCGGGTGATCGTGGTGGGCGCGGGTCCGGCCGGCCTGGAGGCGGCCAGGGTCGCGGCCGAGCGGGGCCACGACGTGGTGGTGTTCGAGGCGGCCAGCCGACCCGGTGGCCAGCTTCGGCTCGCCGCGCGGGTGCCGCGGCGGCGCGAGTTGCTGGGCATCGTCGACTGGCGCGTGGCGGAACTGGAACGGCTCGGCGTCCAGCTTCGCTGCAACGTTCATGCCGAGGCCGAAGATGTCCTGAAGGAGGCGCCCGATGTCGTAGTGGTCTGCACGGGCGGCCTGCCGAACACGGCGATCGTCGAGGGGCACGAGCATGTCGTCTCCAGCTGGGACGTGCTCGCGGGTGACGTGGCGCCGGGCGCACGCGTCCTGCTCTACGACGACAACGGCCAGCATCCGGGCCTCGCCGCGGCGGAAATGCTGGCGCGCCAGGGCAGCCAAGTGGAGATCGTCACGCCCGAGCGGTTCTTCGCGGTCGACATCGGCGGGCTGAACCACGCCGCCTACGCGACCGTGTTCGAGGAACACCGTGTGCGCCTCACCATCAACAAGCGGGTCCGCGCCGTGGCACCCGCCGGCAACGAACTGCTCGTCACGCTCGGCTCCGATCACGCCTCCAACACCGAGACGCGCCGGGTCGACCAAGTGGTCGTCGAGCACGGCACGCTGCCGCTGGACGAACTCTATTTCGCCCTCAAGCCCTACAGCCGCAATCAGGGGGCGGTGGATTACCGGGCGCTGGTCGCGGTGTGGCCGCAGACGCTGGTGCGCAACCCGGAGGGTCGCTTCCAGCTCTTTCGGCTGGGCGATGCGGTGGCGAGCCGCAACGTCCACGCCGCGATCTACGACGCGCTGCGCTTGGCCGTGGCACTCTGAGCCCGGGGATCGTTGGTGCCGGCTTCGGGCGGCGTGGCGCGGTGGACCTCGGCGAGCCGACGGATGCGCTGGAGGTGCGGGTCGCGCAGGCCGAGTTCCGCCAGATGGTCCAGCGTGCTGGCGACGTAGTCGTAGCAGGAGCCGAGTGCGCCCACCGCGGTGGCCACGGCCCGCACCTTGGTCGGCTCGTCGAGCTGGGCAGCGTAGCGATCGTGGCGGCAGTTCATCACGAACGCGATCGCCCGCAGCGTCCCCGTGTCGGCCCGGAGGTTGACCCAGCGCGGCTCGTAGGCGCCGCTCAGCATCTCCCGCCGCCACATCAGCCGCAGGTCGTCGCGGACGTGCTCGGCGGGTACCGCCAGCGCCACGCCGTGACACGAGCCGCCCCGCTCCAGCCCGAAGACGAGGCCCGGATTGTCCTTGGTGCCGCGGCCGAGCGGGGTCCAGAGACACAGCTCGCGATGATAGCCGAACAGCCGCGCCTTGGTCTGCGCGACCACGTTGACGCACGGGTTCCAGATCAACGAGCCGTAGCCGAACACCCAGACCGGCGAGTGTCCGTCCCAGGCCTGCAGCATCGTGGCCAACGAGGCTTCCAGCACCGTGTCGGGCAACAACCGGGCGTCCGGATCCTGGGCGGCGATCATCCGGCGCACCCAGTCCGCCTCCAGCTTGTCGCGGGTCAAGGCCATGCAGCATCCTCCATCCGTCACAATTTCCACGGCTGGCGGCGAGCGACAAGGACCTCGCTTGACAGCCGGCCGCAGGCGCCGGACCAACGCGGGGAGGAGGGGCCATGCCGACCAGCCGAGAGATCGTTCTCCGTCGTCGACCGGAGGGCGCGCCCATGCCCGAGGATTTCGCCCTCGTCGAACGGCCGCTCGATGCGCCCGCCCCCGGCGAGGTCCGCATCCGCACCCTTTGGCTCTCGCTCGACCCGTATATGCGCGGGCGGATGCGCGATGTGCGCTCCTACGCACCGCCGATCCCACTCGGCGGCGTGATCACCGGCGAGGTCGTGGGCGTCGTCGAGGAAACGACCGTCGCCGAGCGGCCGGTCGGCAGCTTCGTGCGGGCCCACGCCGGCTGGCGGACCGGCGCCGTCCTGCCGGCCGAGGCGACCCATCCGGTCGACCCGTCGCTGGCCCCCTTGTCGACGTTTCTCGGGGTGCTCGGCATGCCGGGGCTCACGGCCTATGCCGCGTTGTGCGAACTCGGGCGGCCGCGAGCCGGCGAGACCCTGGCCGTCGCCGCCGCAACCGGTCCGGTCGGCAGCCTCGTCGGCCAGCTGGCGAAGCGGCAGGGGCTACGGACAGTTGCGATCGTCGGCGGCGAGGAAAAGCAGCGGCTCGCCCGGGAGACGTTCGGCTTCGACGCGGCGGTGGATCACCGCAGCCCCGGCTTCGCAGCCGACCTCGAAGCGGCGTGCCCCGATGGGATCGACGTCTATGTCGAGTTGGTCGTGGGCCATGTCCTGGATGCCGTCCTGCCGCTCCTGAACCAGGGCGCGCGCATCCCGCTGGTCGGCACCATCGCCCACTACAATGCCACGGATCGTGCTGCCGGACCCGACCGCCTGCCGGACTTCCTGCGGCAAGTGCTGGTGAAGCGGCTGCAGGTCACCGGCATGATCGTCACGGACTTCGAGCACCTGCGCGAGCGATTCGTCGACGAGGTGGCCCCGCTGGTGAGCACCGGGGCCATCCGCTATCTCGAGGACCGTGTGGAGGGCCTGGAAGCGGCGCCGGCCGCCTTCGTCCGGCTGCTGGAGGGCGGCAATGTCGGCAAGGCGCTCGTTCGCGTGGCGCCCGATGCCTGAATGCCGCCGCAGGGTCGCTGTCCCTTTGCTGGTCGGCTGGCTGGCGGGCTGCGCCTCCGGACCGGGCGGCAGTCCCGGCGCGGGGTTTGCCGCGATCGACCGGGACGGCAACCGTGTCGTCACCCAGGAGGAGTTGATCGCGAGTTTCGCCGTGGTGGACCGCAACGGCGACGGGGTGATCGACGTCGAGGAGAGTGCCGCCGTCGTCTACGAGGCGGATGCGAACCGCAACGGTGTGGTCACCCCCGGCGAGTTCGCGATGGTGGCCATCTCCCGCCTCGAGGCCGACGGCAACCGCGACGGCCGCATCACCCGTGCCGAGTTCGAGGAGCACGATCGTCGGATCCTGGCGGAGCTGCGCGCCTCGGGCGGCGCGAGCGCCTCACCGGGAGAGCTTCGGCCGGAGGTGCGCTGGCTGACCTTCCGCTTCTAGCGGCGCCGCCCGTTGGTTCGCCCCACCGGTCTCGATCGACAGCGCGCGCGCGACGACACCGAGCGAGCCCTTGTCGAGCAGGGTGCGCAGCCGTTCCATCTCGTGCAGATGGTAGAAGCGCTGCCGCTCCAGTTCCTCGTCCAGATGGTGGAGGGCACGCGCGTCGCGCGAGAGCCACCGCGTGACGCGGCCGACGAGGCCCGCCGCACGCTCGAGGCGGCCTTCGAGTTGCGCGCGCAGCAGGTCACGTGGGCCGAGTGGCGGGCGGTATCCTTTCACCGGTCGCGTCCCTGTCGCTGGTGATGCGCCAACTGGGTGATCAACAGGGCGAACCGCTCGGTGGTCTGGCGGACCTCGCTGATCAGCGCCGTGTTCTGGCGCGTCCACTGGATGCTTTCCTGGATGGTCTGGCGATGCGCCTTGATTTCCGCGTTCCAGGCGCGAAACAGCGAGCCGCACACGCCAACCAGGCCGATCACGAGCAGGATCAGCATGATGACGAAGGGATCGTCGGTCTGTTGGAGCAGGCGCTCGAGGCCGGTTTGCATGCGCGGAGCCTCTTTCGGAGAACCCGCGGAGGT
>JBMCMJ010000203.1:0-5235 GCA_048615135.1 Pseudomonadota bacterium | reverse complement strand
GCGCGCACGCACCAGTCGGCGAGGTCGGTCGCGGTGGTGAAGCCGACCCCGGCCGCGGCTGCCATCCGGGCGCGGTCGAAGCGCACCTCGCGCAGCATGGCGGCCGCCGTCTCCAGGCACAGCTCGAGGGTGTCGACCGCGTCGAACAGCGGCTCCTTGTCCTCCTGCATGTCCTTGGAATAGGTCAGCGGCAGGCCCTTCAGCATGGTGACGAGCGAGACCAGCGCGCCGATCACCCGGCCGGTCTTGCCGCGCAGCAGCTCCGCCGCATCGGGGTTGCGCTTTTGCGGCATGATCGAGCTGCCGGTCGAGAACGCCTCGCTGACGACGACGAAGCCGAACTGCCGGGTGGCCCAGAGCACGATCTCCTCGCCGAGCCGGGAGAGGTGGGTGGCGGTGATCGCGGCGGCGCTCAGATAGTCGAGCACGAAGTCGCGATCGGAGACCGCATCGAGCGAATTGGCCGCCGGGCGGTCGAAGCCGAGCGCTTCGGCGGTCATCTCGCGGTCGATCGGAAAGCTCGTGCCGGCGAGCGCCGCCGCACCGAGCGGGCACTCGTTCATCCGCCGCCGCGCATCCAAAAAGCGGGAGCGGTCGCGGCCGAACATCTCGACATAGGCGAGCAGGTGATGGCCGAGCGTGACCGGCTGGGCCGCCTGGAGGTGGGTGAAGCCGGGCATGACCGTCTCGGCTTCGGCCTCGGCGTGGTCGATCAGCACCGCCTGCAGATCGCGCAAAAGCGCGTCCGCCCGGTCGATCGCCGTGCGGGCGAAGAGGCGCGTGTCGGTCGCGACCTGATCGTTGCGCGAGCGGGCGGTATGCAGCCGCCGGCCCGGCTCGCCGACCAGCTCGGTGAGGCGCGATTCGATATTGAAGTGGATGTCCTCGAGTTCGGTGGAGAAGCGGAACTCGCCCGCCGCGATCTCGGCCTCGATCCGCTCCAGGCCCTCGAGGATGGCCGCCTGGTCCGCCTCGGTGATGATGCCGCAGGCGGCCAGCATGGTGGCATGCGCCCGCGAGCCCGCTATATCCTGCCGCCAGAGCCGCTGATCGAAACCGATCGACGCGTTGAGCCGCTCCATGAGCGGCGCTTGGCCTTCCTGGAAGTGGCCGCCACCCCAGAAGGCCACCGCTCCCTGCTTGTCCCTGCTCACCGGGAACCACCGATCATGCGCAGCTTCCTCGTCCGATCCCTGGGTCTCGCCGCGATCCTGGCGGCGAGCCTCGCCTGGAGCCTGCCTGCCAACGCGCTTTCGATCAACTGGGCCGAGGCGCCCGCGGCGATGCCGGCGTTGACCATGCGGGACCGCAGCGATGCGCCGGTCGAACTCGACGCGTTCGAGGGGCGCGTCGTCGTCCTCAATCTCTGGGCCACTTGGTGCGCGCCCTGTCGCCGCGAGATGCCGTCGCTGGCGGCCCTGCAGGCGGCGTTCGACGAGGCCGACGTGCAGGTCGTGGCGCTGGCGCTCGACCGCGCCGACTTCGAAGCCCTGGATGCGTTCATGGCCGAGGTGGGGGCATCGAACCTGCTCGTGCTGCGCGACGCGGGCATGGCCAGTGCCCGAGCGCTGGACGCGCCGGGACTGCCGGCGACGTTCGTCGTCGACCGCGAGGGCCGGGAGCGCTTTCGCCATTTCGGGTTTGCCGACTGGTCGACGCCCGAGGTGATCGAGGCGCTGCGCGCCCTTGCCACGGAAGAGTGAAGGTCCGGGCTCAGCAGGTCGGCTCACCGTTGATGGCGGCGCGGCGCTGGCGCAGGGCCGCCACGTCGCGCAGGGTCTCGCCCCGGACCTCGTCCGGCGGCAGCCCCTTCAGCTCGGCGAGCCGCTGCTCCAGGCTACCGGCATCCTCGTCGGCGTTGGTGTCGCGGTAGAGAACCGCCTTTTCCTGCAGGGCCACGGCGAAGCGGAGCGAGCCGGGATCGGCGGCGTCGAGTTCGCGGTCGAGCGCATCGAGGGCCTCGTCGATCCGGCAGACTTCGGCCAGTTCCATCGCGCGGAGACTGGCGAGGGAGGCCGGACCGGGCGAGGTGCCCTGGGTGCACGCGGCGAGCATCAGGCACGAGACGGCGAGGCCCCAGCCGGCAAGGCGCATCGAAGGCTCCGTTCGCAAGGATCGCATCGGCGCGCTGTCTAGGCCGGACTGGCCGACATGGCCACCCCGCGCCGCCGATCGACCCGCACGGTCCAGGCGAGCAGCAGGAGCACGCCCACGGCACCGGCCACGTCGACGGCCCAACTGCCCGGCCAGACGCTCGCCACCCCGGCGGCGAAGGCGACGAGGCGCAGGAGCGGGTTCAACGGCGCCTCCATGCACCCCTGCAGGGCGGCGGCGATGCCGTAGATGCCGATCGTGGCGAAAGCGAAGACGTGTAGGGCGGCCAGCCAGTCGCCCGAGAGGATCGGCGTGTAGGCGAACAGCACCGGCACGATGTAGAGCCCCTTCGCGATCTTCCAGCTGACCACGCCGGTGTACATCGGCGGCGACTTGGCGATCGCGGCGGCGGTGAAGGCGGCAAGGCACACCGGCGGGGTGACGTTCGAATCCTGGCTCAGCCAGAAGATGATCATGTGCGCCGACAGCAACGCCGTCATGATGATCTCGGGGCTCAAGAGCTGGTCGCGCAGCGCGAAACGCAGCTCCGGCGGCAGGTCGGCGACGAGCCGGCTCGCCTCGCCGAGCGGCAACGGCTGGCCGACGAGGTTCGCGAGGTCCGGGGCGGCGAGCATCAGGATCGGCGCCACCGCCTCGGGGATCCCGGTCTCGGCCAAAAGGGCCGCGACGTTCGCATCGGAAATCATGTTGGCGAGCGCCGGGGCCGAGAGGGTGGCGAGCACGATGTAGGCGGCCGTCACCGGCAGGCCCATGCCGAGCACCAGCGAAGCGAGGGCGATCAGGGTGATGGCGATCAGGATGTTGCCGCCCGACCACTCGGCGATCATCAGCGAGAACGTGTTGCCGACGCCGGCGGTGACGACGACGTTGACGACGAGACCCACCGAGCAGAGCAAAATGGCGGTGAGCACCATGTTGCGCGAGCCCATCGCCAGGGCCTCGAGCACCGCGCGGGGCCCCATGGGATGGCGCGTGAGCCAGCTGGAGACGACCACGGCGCCGATGCCGAACACCGCCGCGTAGGTCGGGCTGTAGCCCATCACCAGGAGCACGATCAGCAGGATGATCGGGATGACGAAGCTGGCACCCGCATTGCGGAACGCCTCCTTCAGGCTGATCGTGTCGGTGACCATCGCGGTCAGGTTCTGCCGCTTGGCCTCGATCCGCACGAAATAGGCCACCGACAGGAAGTAGAGCAGCGCCGGCAGGGCGGCGACGGTGATGATGGTCTCGTAGGAGATCCCGGTGTAGCTCGCCATGACGAAGGCGCCGGCGCCCATGATCGGCGGCATCAGCTGGCCGCCGGTGGAGGCGGCCGCCTCGACACCGGCGGCGAAGGCGGGCGGGTAGCCGTTGCGCTTCATCAAGGGGATGGTGATGACGCCGGTCGAGGCGGTGTTGGCGACGACCGAGCCCGAAATGGTGCCGGTCAACCCCGAGGCGACCACCGCAACCAGCCCCGGCCCGCCGACGAACCGCCCGGCGACGGCGCGGGCGAGATCGATGACGAATTCGCCCGCGCCCGAGCGCAGCAGGAAGGCGCCGAAGATGATGAAGGGAAAGACGTTGGTCGCCGAGATTCGCGCGATCGTGCCGAACATGCCGTCGTCACCGTAGATCGAGCGAAACAGCACGGTTTCCCAGGAGAGACCGCGAAAGCCGAACACGCCGTCGATCAGCGAGCCCCAGAGGGCCACGTAGGTGAGGGCGAGGACGATCAGGATCGGGATGATGAGGCCCGTCACCCGGCGGGTGAGTTCGATGGCACCCAGGATGGCGACGATCGCGGCGAGCCAGTCGAGCGGGGCGAGGCGCACACCGCGGTCGTAGATGGCGCTCTCCGCGACGGCGAGGTGCACCGCGGCCGCGGCCACGGCGACACCGAAGGCAAGGTCGACCCAGCGGGCGGGCAGCCCCTGCTTTGCCCAGCGCGCCTGCACGAAGGGAAAGTAGAGCGTGCAGAGGATCGCGAAGCCCGCGAAGTGCAGGGCGTTGCGCAGGATCTCCGAAATCTCGGCGGTCAGCGCGAAGTAGAGATGGGCGGCGGCGACGAGGATGCCGAAGGCCGTGGCCGCACGGGCCCAGTTGCCCTGCAGGCTGCGGGCCGCCGAGCCGCCGGCCTCGTCATCCGCCGCGGGATTGGTCGCCATGGGGGTCGACGGGCGACCGGAGGCCGAGGCCTCCGGTCAGGTCCGATCAGGGACGCAGGCGGTCGGGGATCTCGACCCCGGCCTCCTCGTAGTAGCGGATCGCCCCCGGATGCAGCGGGAAGGGCAGGCCGGCGATCGCCGCCTCGAGGCTCATCTCGTTGGTCGCCGGATGGATCGCCTGGAGAAAGCCCAGATTCTCGTAGATCGCCTTGGTGAAGAGGTAGACGTGCTCCTCGTCGACGTCGTCCCGCACGCCGAGGAAGTTCGGCTGGGTGATGGTCTGCACGTCGCGGTCGATGCCCGGATAAACTCCCGCAGGAATGACGAAGCGGGTCCAGAGGTTCATGCCGTTGTCGGCCTGCTGCATTTCCTCGTCGGTGACGTCGAGCAGCGCCACCCGGTCGCCGGCCGAGGCGAACAGCTGGCTGAGCGCGCCCACCGGCACGCCGCCCGGAATGCCGGCGCCGGCGATCTGCCGGTTCTGCAGGGCTTCGACCGACGGACCGTAGCCGGCGTAGAAGAGGTCGTACTGCTCGTCGATGTCGACGCCCATGCCGGCGAGGAGCGTCCGGTTGGAGCCGAGTGTTCCGGAGTTCTGCGCACCGAGCGCCATGCCCTCGCCTTCGATGGCGGCGAAGTCGGCGAGCGTGCCGGTGTTCAGGTACTCGCGGTCGATGACGAAGTGCTCGGTGTTGCCCCAGAGCGTGGTGATCGAGCGCAGGTTTTCCTGCGGGCCGTCGGCCTCGATCGGGCCGGTACCGGTCCGGGCGTAGTAGCCGAACAGGCCCTGCAGAATGGCGAACTGCGCCTCGTTCTCGCGGAGCAGGCGGATGTTCTCGCCGGACCCGGCCGAGCTGATCGCCGAGATGCCGAAGCCGTGGGTTGGCTCCAGGCGGACCTTGGCGAGCGTGGCGAGCGCCACGCCGACCGGATAGTAGGTGCCGCCGGTGGAGGCGGTCGACAGGATGTA
>JBMCMJ010000202.1:0-5258 GCA_048615135.1 Pseudomonadota bacterium | reverse complement strand
CCGTCGTCTCGGACCATGGATCGAAAGTCCGAGGGATTTGACGGGGATCAAAGTCTTCGGAGGCACTAAGTGTCAATCATCGGCGTTCACAGCCCCGGGGAGGCAGGTGCATGACGACGTTCGACGGTCGGTTACAGGGAGAGCTGGCGCGCTTCCATCACGATCAGGAAATCGGCTTTCGCATCCGCCTGCGTCGCGACAAGCTGTTCGGCCTCGAGGTCGCGGCCATGCTCGGCCTGGAGGGAGCGGCGGCCGCCGACTACGCCAAGGAGTTGGTGATCGCGGACATGAGCGAGGCCGGGGACGACGTTATCCTGCGCAAGGTGCGGGCGGACCTGGAGGCCAAATCGGTCGCGGTTGACCTCGAGGGGTTGAAGCGCGACCTCGTCAAGCTCCAGTCCGAAGCGCAGCATCAGGTGATGAACGAATGACCACCGACACCGCCCGCAAGGAGACCCCACCGCCTCCGCCCGAGCGGGTGAGGGGAGCCAAGCCGGCCCGCAAGGAGCCGACGGCGCAGCCGCCCGGCGAGCGCGGCGGTCCCAAGGGCCCCGAACCCACCCGCTTCGGCGACTGGGAAAAGAACGGCCGCTGCTTCGACTTCTGAGCCTGCCGCCCCGTCCCGGCCGTGCGCCGGCTCCCCGTTGTCTTTCATGCCGCCTACAGTGTGCCGCTACCGGCGGCACACCGATTTCCCATGCCCAAGTTCCACGCCCTCCATGCCCATCTGGAGCGAATCGGTGTGGTGGGCCCGGTAAATCGTTTCGTGCCCGAACCGGCAGCCCTGGACGTGTTGGAATTGATCCACACGCCGGACTATGTGCGCGACGTGGTCGACCAGACGCTGTCGCCGATGGCGGAGCGCCGCCTCGGCCTGCCGCAGAGCCCGGCGCTGGCAGCGCGCTCGCGGGCCGCGACCGGCGGCACGCTGCTTGCGGCCCGGCTCGCGCTAGCGCACGGCATCGCCTGCAACACGGCCGGCGGTAGCCACCACGCCTTCGCGGAGGCCGGGAGCGGGTTCTGCGTCTTCAACGATGTCGCCGTGGCCGCGGCGGCACTCCTTGCCGAAGGTGCCGTGCGGCAGGTGCTCGTGGTCGACCTCGACGTGCACCAGGGTGACGGCACCGCCCTGATCTTCCGCGACGAGCCGCGGGTCTTCACCTTCTCGATGCACGCCGCGACCAACTTCCCGGCGCGCAAGCAGCAAAGCGATCTGGATCTGGCCCTACCGCGCGACCTGGGCGATGTCGACTATCTGGCGCGGCTCGAGGAGACCTTGCCGAGAGTGCTGGACGACCTCGCACCCGACCTCGTCTTCTACAACGCCGGCGTCGATCCGCACGTCGAGGATCGCTTGGGCCATCTGGCGTTGAGCGACGACGGGCTCCGGGCCCGTGATTTCGCCGTGATCGACGCGGTTCGACGCCGCGGTATGCCCTTGGTCGGGGTCGTTGGCGGCGGCTACGACCGCGACGTCGAGCGCCTCGTCGGGCGGCACGCCATCCTGCACGCCACGGCCGCACGCCTTCTCTCCGGCTGACGTTCGGCACGAAAAGCCGATGGAAAGCCCGCAAAATCTCACGTAAAGGTGGAATGTTGGTTCGGCTAACTAGCGAGAACCGCGATGCGCGCGTTGCTTGTGGAAGACGACCCGATCTCGGCCAAGCTCATCGCTGCCGCGATCACCCGCAAGGACATTCTGGTCGAGATCGCCAAGACGGGCGAGGACGGCCTGGAATTGGCCAAGCTCTACGACTTCGACATCCTCCTGATGGACCTGCGGCTGCCGGACCTCGACGGGGTGGACGTGGTGCGGCGGATGCGGGCGATGCACATGGCCGTGCCGGTGTTGGTGCTCTCGGGCGTCGACAGCCGCGAGGAGAAGGTTCGCGCTCTCCTCGCGGGTGCCGACGACTACATGACCAAGCCGTTCGACCCGGACGAGTTGGTCGCCCGGGTCCAGGCGATCGTCCGCCGCTCGAAGGGGCATCCGGCTTCGGTGATCCGCACCGGGCGGCTGTGCGTCGACCTCGCCAGCCGTACCGTGTCGATCGACGACAAGCCGTTGCACGTCACCGGCAAGGAATACCGCATTCTGGAGCTGCTCTCCCTGCGCAAGGGCATGACCCTGACCAAGGAAACGTTCCTCGACCATCTCTATGGCGGCATGGACGAGCCCGAGCAGAAGATCATCGACGTGTTCATCTGCAAGCTCCGCAAGAAGATCGCGGCGGTGGCAAACCTCGATCACGGTATCGAGACGGTCTGGGGGCAGGGTTACGTGCTGAAGGATCCGCCCGAACATGGCCAGGAACTGGCCGAGGACGGGTTCGACTATGCAAGCGAACACGGTCTGGACGGTACGGAGGAGCTGGAGCGGCTCGTCCTGACGCTCCTCTCGCCCGGAGAACCATCCTCCGCTTCGGCCGCCTGCTGAGCGCTCGCATCAGGGCCGCAGGTTGTAGCCCGTTCGTACGAGCCGCAGGGTGAAGAGCCAGAGCGCCACGTTCACGGCGAGGAGGAAGCCGAGGCCGAACAGCACGTAGCCGTCGGTCTGCCCGGTCAGCGCGAAGCGCAGCCCGTCGATCATGTAGAAGAACGGGTTGGCGTGGGCGACCCACCACAGGCCCTCCGGCAGGCGCTCGATCGAGTAGAAGGTGCCGGACAGGAACGAGAGCGGCGTGATCACGAAATTGGTCACCGCCGCCATCTGGTCGAACTTGTCGGCCCAGAGTGCCGTGAGGAGCCCGAGCAGAGCCAGGGTCAGGCTGGCGCTGAGGACGTAGAAGGGCACCAGCCAGGCATGGGCGAGTTGGACCCCGACGAACGGAATCATCGTCAGCCAGACGACGATGCCGACCAGCACGCCGCGGGTGACGCCGCCCATGGCCACGCCCGTGACCAGTTCACCGGGGCTGAGCGGTGGCATCAGATAGTCGACGATGTTGCCCTGCACCTTGGCGATGCCGATCGACGACGAGGTGTTGGCGAAGGCGTTCTGGATGATCGCCATCATGATCAGGCCGGGGGCCAGGAACTCGACGAAGGCGAGCTCGCCGACCCGGACGTCGCCGCGGCCGAGTGCCAGGGTGAACACCGCGAGGAACAGGAGGGTGGTCACGATCGGTGCCAGCACCGTCTGCGTCACCACCTTCAAGAAGCGCTGCACCTCCTTGAGGTAGAGGGTCCAGAGGCCCAGCCAGTTGACGTCGAAGGGGGTGCCGAAGGTCGAGGGCGTTGTCCGTGCCCGCTCGATGTCGGGCTGGCGAGCGGCTCGATGGCGTAGGGTTTGCATGTGTTCAGTAATCCATGGACCAGCCGAGGCCGATGCTGTTGCTCTGGTCCTCGCGGACCTCGCTGTGCAGGGTGATGCGCGGGGTGAGCTCGATCTCGACCCGCGCGCTGCCCGAGCCGGGCGCCAAGCCCTGCTCGAGCTGCAGGAAGATCTCGTCGGTCACGTACACGCCGGCGCGCAGGGACGCATCTTCCAGGCTGTCGCCGGCGACGTCGATGGTATCGAGGCCGAACAGGTTGCGGGTCGTCTCGAGAAGGCCACCGCCACCGCCGCGCAGGGTGTCGACCGCGACGGCCAGGCGCACGGCCTGAACCGCGTTCAGCCGCTCGACCCCACGGTCGAAGATCAGCCGGGAGAGGACCTCGTCCTCCGGTAGGGGCGGATCGGAGGTCACGCTGATCGTCGGGTCGAGGGCGGGGCCCGAGACGGCGAGAAGGGCGACCACGTCCGAGAGTTCCACCGCCATTTCGATATCGACCGTCGGATCGGGTGGGAACGCGCCGCCGAACAGGATCTCGCCCTCACGGAAGGCGAAGCGTCGTCCCAGCAGGTCGAGCTGGCCGCGCCGATAGCCGATGCCGCCGACGATCCGCGGGCTGCGGGCATCGCCCGTCACGGTGATGTTGCCGCCCCACTCGGACACGAGCCCGCGACCGCGGACGAACACCCGGCCCGGAATGTCGACCACGATGTCGAGGTCGACCACGGACGGCTGCTGCGTCGGTGCCGGTTCGCCCGTGTCCTCTTCGAGGGCACTGGCTTCCACTGGATTCAATGTGGGAAAGCTCTGCGCGCCGTTTTCGGGGATGCGGATCTCGCCGCTGTTGACCGTGAGCCGGCCGAAGACGTCCAGGGCTCGGGGCGTCCCCTGCACGGTGGTACGGCCGCTCGTCTCGACCAGGAGCATCTCGCTCTGCGGCGCGTGGAAGCGCTCCAGATCGAGGGCGAGGTCGAGCAGCGCTACCTCGTCGCCGCCGAAGACGACGTCACCAACGAGGCTGGCGGTGCCACCGAGCCCGTCGCCGGCATCGACCCGGCGAATGACCAGCCGGTCGGTGGTCGCGGCAACGTCGACGGTCAGGTCGGTCAGCAGCGCGCCGACCGTGAGATCCTCGACCAGCCCGTCGGCCATCGCGAGTTGGCCTTCGAGCTCGGGCGTCCGGGTGGTGCCATCGACGGTGACTTCGGCATCGAGTCGTCCGGCGAGGCGCTGGCCGTCGAGCGCGAGCCACTGGCCGAGGCGGGCCAGATCGATCGTGGCCAGGAGGCGCGCATCGAGCGGCAGCGGATCGGGGACGTCGAGGACGAAGGGCTCCAGCGACAGACCGATCGGCAGGTTCGCATCGAGCCGCACGGGTGTCTCGCCGAGGCCGCTCGCGGTCGTCACCAGTCCCAGCCGTCCGTCCGCCAGGGCGAAACCGGCGGCGATCTCCATGTCGACATCGCCAGCGCCGTCGCCGAGGGCGAGACCGCCGACGTCGAGCGAGCCGTCGATCCGCGGGGCGGTCCGGGTGCCCGCGAGATCGACCGCGGCATCGAGCCGGCCGACCACCGCCGGCACACCGAAGGCCGCGAGGCGCTCGAGGTCCAGCCCGTCGAGGCGCGCCCGGCCATCGACCCGCTCGGGACCGAGCGAGCCACGAATGTCGAGACGCGCAGTGTCGACCTCGAGTTCCAGGCCGTCGAGTTCCACCGTGCCGGCCTCCAGCCGCACCGTGGCGGGACGGACGAGCCGCATGGGCACCTCGGCGATTTCGCCGGTGAGCCGATCGAGGGTGGCGCGTTGCGTCGTCCCCTCCTGCCGGAACGAGCCGGCGCCGCTGATCACGAACGGATCGGGCAGGCTGCCTTGGGCCTCCACCTCGGCCACCAGCCGCTCCAGGTCGCCCGACGCCCGCAGCGTCGCCTCCTCGACGCGCGTCGTGCCCTGGACGAGCCCCGCCAGCCGGGCCTCGGCATCGAG
>JBMCMJ010000201.1:0-5258 GCA_048615135.1 Pseudomonadota bacterium | reverse complement strand
AATGGTTCGAGCAGTGGTGCAACGACGAGTTCCGCCACGGCGAGGCCTTCGCGTTGCTGATGCGCGCCAACCCGGAAATGCTGCAGGGCTGGAACAAGCTCTGGATCCGCTTCTTCGTCCTCGCGGTGTTCGCGACCATGTACGTCCGCGACCACGCCCGGCCGGCGTTCCACGAGGCGCTGGGGGTCGATCCGACCGAGTACGACTACCGGGTTTTCGAGATCACAACCGAGATCACCCGCCAGGTCTTTCCCATCACGCTCGACCTCGAGTCGCCGGCCTTCCGCCGTGGGCTGGAACGGCTGCGCGAGATCAACCAGGGCATCGTCGCCGCCGAGGCACGGGGCGGGCTGATGGCGCGGCTGCGCAAGTCCCGCCTCATGGCCGAGGCCGCGGCCGTGTTCCTCCGGCTCTACCTGTTGCGGCCGAAGCAGAACGCGCTGCCCACCGCCATCCGTCTCCAACCGGTCTGGTAGGACGAAAACGCGACCATGCTGCAGCACGGTGCCCCCATCCTCTACGCGGTCTTCCTCTGGTGGTTCAGCACGGGCTTGATTCTGCTGATCATCGGCCTGCCGCGGCGCACCCATGGCTGGAGCCTGGGTGGGGCCACCGTGCTGGCGGCGCTGGGACTGGCGGCGTTCTTTCTCTCGGCCCACGACACGAGCGTGCTCGGCGCCTACGTGGCGTTCACCTCCGCACTCCTCGTCTGGGGCTGGCACGAAATCGCGTTCCTGACCGGCTTCGTGACCGGTCCGCGACGCGACCGGGCCACCCCGGACAGCGCGGGCTGGCCGCGGTTTCGCGAAGCGTTCGGGACCGTCGCCCACCACGAGATCGCCATCCTGCTGACCGCGCTGCTCCTCGCCGTGATGGTCTGGAACGCGCCGAATGCGGTCGGCTTCTGGACGTTCGTGGTGCTCTGGGTGATGCGCATCAGCGCCAAGCTGAACGTGTTCTGGGGCGTGCCGAACATCAACGAGGAGTTCCTGCCGCGGCAGTTGGACTTCCTCACCTCCTATTTCCGCAAGGGGCCGACCAACGGCTTCTTCCCGGTTGCCGTGAGCCTCGCGACGATCGGAGCGGGCGCGCTTCTGGTGCACGGCTTCGTTCTCGAACTCGGCCCCTTGTGGACGGCAGGCCTGATGCTGGTCGGCAGCCTCCTGACCCTCGCCGTGATCGAACACTGGTTCATGGTGCTGCCTCTGAAGGATGCGGCGCTATGGCGCTGGGCGCTGCGCGGGGCGCACGTTGCCGCGCTGGACGGCGATGCCCCTCTCAGGGCGGACGACCGGCAGTCCTGGCGGACCTCGCTGGTCGGCGCCTACGACCCGGCCGGGCTCGAAACCGTTCTCCAGGACGTTGCCAGGGGCACCTTCGGCCGCATCGCCGAAGTGCGTGGCGTCGCGCGCGCCTGCTCCGGCTGGGTGCGCTTCGACCTCGTCGGCGGCCAACCGCACCTGATCTCCTGCCAGCCGACCCCGCAGGACGAGGCGGCGGTGGTGGCCGAGGGCTGGGCCCTCGACGGTCTGCGCCTGCAGGCGGCCTTCGATGGCTGTCTCACGGGACGAGCCGCATGAGCATCGCCGGTGCCCATGCGCGTCGCCCCGCGGCATTCGATCCACCTCGGAGCCTGACATGAACTACGAGACGTATTTCCGGACCCGGCTCGACGAGCTGCACGACGAGGGTCGCTATCGGGTTTTTGCCGACCTCGTCCGTCAGGCCGGCGCCTTCCCACGCGCCACCCACATCGACGACGGCGGCGAGCGCGACGTCACGGTTTGGTGTTCGAACGACTATCTCGGCATGGGCCAGCACCCGAAGGTGCTGCGGGCGATGCACGAGGCCATCGACCGGTGCGGCGCCGGGGCGGGCGGCACGCGCAACATCTCCGGCACCAACCACTACCACGTCGAGTTGGAGCGCGAACTCGCGGCCCTGCACGGCAAGGAGGCCGCGCTTCTGTTCACCTCGGGATACGTCTCCAACTGGGCGGCGCTCGGCACCCTCGCCTCGCAGATGCCCAGCTGCGTCGTCCTTTCGGACGCGCTCAACCACGCCTCGATGATCGAGGGCATCCGCCACAGCCGCGCGGCCAAGCAGGTCTTCCGCCACAACGACCCCGAGGACCTCGAACGCAAGCTCCGCGAACTCGATCCGGACGTCCCGAAGCTGGTCGCGTTCGAATCGGTCTACTCGATGGACGGCGACATCGCGCCGATCGCCGAAATCTGCGACGTGGCCGAGGCGCACGGGGCCATGACCTACATCGACGAGGTCCATGCCGTGGGCCTCTACGGGCCCACCGGTGCGGGCGTTGCCGAGCGCGACGGGGTGGCGCATCGGCTCACCGTGATCGAGGGCACGCTCGGCAAGGCGTTCGGCGTGCTCGGCGGCTACATCGCGGGCTCGGCGGCGCTGTGCGACTTCGTGCGCAGCTTCGCCTCGGGCTTCATCTTCACCACCTCCCTGCCGCCGGCGGTGGCCGCGGGCGCGATCGCCAGTATTCGGCACCTGAAGAGCAGTTCGGCGGAGCGCGAGCGCCAACGGGACCGGGTCCGCCGGGTGCGCGAACGGCTCGACCAGGTAGGCATTCCGCACCTGCCCAATCCGAGCCACATCGTGCCGGTGATGGTGGGCGATCCCGTCCGCTGCAAGCGCATCAGCGATACGCTGCTGCAGCGCCACGCCATCTACGTCCAGCCGATCAACTATCCGACGGTCCCGCGCGGCACCGAAAGGCTGCGCTTCACCCCGTCACCGCTGCACAGCGACGCCGACATCGACCGACTGATTGCGGCACTCGTTGCCGTTTGGTCGGAGGTCGGCTTGCGTCAAGCAGCTTGACCGATGTTTCGTTACTCACCGATGCCGACCTTCGTCTTGCCGATACCTCACCGTTTCGCGACGACGATTGATTTGCATCATGGGGCCACCAGCATCCGACCGGTATCGTCGTTCGACGAGCCGCAACAGCCGTCGGGGGGAATGCCATGCGCGTCTTGATGATCCAGCCGAACTATCACTGCGGCGGCGCAGAGATCGCGGGTAACTGGCCTCCGGGGTGGGTCGCCTATATCGGCGGGGCCCTGAAGGCGGTGGGCATCACCAACATCCGCTTCGTCGACGCGATGACCAACGACATCGACGACGAGAAGCTGGCCGAGATCATCCGCGCCAACCAGCCGGACGTGGTGCTGGCGACGGCCATCACGCCGATGATCTACAAGGCCCAATCGACTCTCGAAATCGCCAAGCGCGAGATGCCCAATGCCATCGCGGTGCTCGGCGGCATCCATCCGACGTTCATGTACGCCCAGGTCCTGAGCGAAGCGCCGTGGATCGACTACATCGTCCGCGGCGAGGGCGAGGAGATCGTCGTCAACCTGCTGAAGGCGATCGAGCGCGGCACGCACCTCGAGGAACGGCGCGAGATCAAGGGTCTCGCCTATCTCGACGGCGAGCAGCTGGTCGCCACGCCGGCGCATCCGGTCATCAAGGACCTGGACGCGCTGACGCCCGACTGGTCGCTCCTGGAGTGGGACAAGTACATCTACATCCCGCTCAATGTCCGCGTCGCCGTCCCCAATTTCGCCCGCGGCTGCCCGTTCACCTGCCGGTTCTGCTCGCAGTGGAAGTTCTGGCGGCGCTACCGAACCCGCGACCCGAAGAAGTTCGTGGACGAGATCGAGACCCTCGTGCGCGACCACCAAGTCGGTTTTTTCATCCTCGCGGACGAAGAGCCCACCATCAACAAAAAGAAGTTCATCGCGCTGTGCGAGGAACTGATCGAGCGCAATCTGCCGGTAACCTGGGGCATCAACACCCGCGTCACCGACATCCTGCGCGACCGCGACCTTCTGCCGTTCTACCGCAAGGCCGGGCTCGTGCACGTCTCGCTCGGCACCGAGGCGGCCGCCCAGATGAACCTCGACCGCTTCCGCAAGGAAACGACGATCGAGCAGAACAAGCTCGCCATCAAGCTCCTCAAGGATGCGGGCATGGTGGCCGAGGCCCAGTTCATCATGGGCATGGAGAACGAGACGCCCGAGACCATCGAGGAGACCTATCGGCTCGCCCAGGACTGGCAGCCGGACATGGCCAACTGGAACATGTATACGCCGTGGCCGTTCGCCGAGCTGTTCGAGGAACTGGGCGACAAAGTCGAGGTGCGCGACTACGCCAAGTACAACTTCGTCACCCCGATCATCCAGCCGGAGGGCATGACCCGCGAGCAGGTGCTCAAGGGTGTCTTGAAGAACTACGCGCGGTTCTACATGCGCAAGAGTTTCTTCTCCTATCCCTGGATCAAGGACCGCTACAAGCGGCGCTACATGCTGGGCTGCCTGAAGGCCTTCGCCATGACGACATGGACGAAGAAGTTCTACGACCTGGAACGCCTGAAGGTGAACGGCATGGGGGCCGACGTCGATCTCGGCTTCGACGAGAGCAAGGTGCTGACGAGCGAACAGATCGCGGAGATCAAGGCGAGCCGTCCGGACCTCGCCGCCGACATCGACTTCAAGGGTATCGAGGACAAGGGGGCCATCCTCGCCTGCGGGCGACCGAACACCCCGGTGCGGGCACGTCCGGCACGCAAGGTCGACGACGCCGCGGCGCTCAAGGCCCGCGAAGCCCAGGCTCGGAACGCCGAAGTCGCGAAGGCCGCGTCGGTCGGCTCCGACTGACCGGACCCGGCCTTCCATGTTCTCCTCCAAACGGGCGGGGTCCGACGACCCCGCCCGTTCTGCTGCAGAACACCCGACCGGACGGATTGGCCCGAACGCGATCATCCGGCTGGTCGAGGCTCTGCGCGACCGCGAGAGCGACGATCTGGCCACACGTCTGCTGCGCGACGCCGGGCTCGAGGCCTATGTCGAAGCCCTGCCGCAGAAGATGGTCGACGAAGCCCACGTCACGGCGCTCTACCGCTCGGTGGTGACGGCCCTCGGCGAGCCGCTCGCGATCGAACTGGCGAGCGAGGCGGGCAAGCGCACCGGCGACTACCTTCTCGCCAACCGCATCCCGAAACCCGCGCAGGTCGTCCTCCGGTTGCTGCCCCCGGGCCTCGCGAACCGCGTGCTGCTGCAGGCGATCGGCCGCCACGCCTGGACCTTCACCGGCAGCGGCCGCCTCGTGCTCGGCAAGGGTCATCCCCTGCCGGTCGACATCGTCGGCGGCGCCATCGCCGCCGCAGGCCCGGCCGCAGTTCCCATGGCCCGCTTCTACGCCGCCACCTTCGAGCACCTCTACCG
>JBMCMJ010000200.1:0-5280 GCA_048615135.1 Pseudomonadota bacterium | reverse complement strand
GCACGGTCGCGACAGCGGGCCCCGAGACTGCTATGCCGGTCGGATGACACAACGGTCGAACGAGCGATGACGACGGACCCGATTGCCGCCGGCGCCGGCCGGATGATCGGTGTGGACTGGGGAACCACCCACGTCCGGGCTTGGCTGCTCGAGCGCGACGGCACGGTCGTCGAGGCCCGCCACGACGATCGCGGCATGGGGCGCCTCGCCAACGACCCGCAGGGGTTCGGTGCGGCCTACGATGCCCTCGTCGACGGCTGGCCCGACGTTGCGGCCTTGGCGTGCGGCATGGTCGGCGCGCGCCAGGGCTGGCGCGAGGCGCCCTATGTGCGGGTTCCGGCCGCGCTCGACGACCTACCGGCGCAGGCGGTGGAGGTGCGCAGTCCGAGCGGGCGACGACTGCGGATCCTGCCGGGACTGGCGCAGGCAGCGCCCGCCGACGTCATGCGTGGCGAAGAGACCAAGCTCGTCGGCCTTGCCGGGAAGCGGCCCGACCTTGCCGAAGCCGGTACCGCGGTGCTGCCGGGCACCCACTGCAAGCACGTCGACCTCGAGCACGGTCGAGTGCGGGGCTTCCGCTCGGTGCCGAGCGGTGAGCTGTTCGACGTGCTTCGCCGTCACTCCATCCTGCGGCTCGGTCTGGAGGGAGCGGAGGCGAGCGATCCGCACGCCTTCGCCGAGGCGGTGGTCGAGGCTGCCCGTTGGCGCGCAGGTGAGCTCACGGCGGCGCTGTTCGGCCTGCGGGCGCGCTCGCTGTTGGAGGACACCAGCCCGGACGTGCTCCGCGGCCGGCTCTCCGGCATGCTGATCGGCGCCGAACTGGCGCTGCTCGATCCGGGGCGGCCCGTGGCCTTGGTCGGCAGCGGTGCGCTTACCGAGCCCTACGGCCGTGCTCTCGAGGCGCTCGGCCGGCCTGTTGCGGTACGGCTCGACGGCGATGAGCTCGTGCGGATCGCACTCGCCCGTCTCGCCAGCTCTCCGGTGAGGCCGTCATGACGTCGAGACTGCCCGATCGGCCGTTGATCGCGATCCTGCGCGGCGTCGGTCCGGACGAGGTGCTGGCCGTGGGCGAGGCGCTGGTGGAGGCGGGCATCACCGTGATCGAGGTGCCGCTCAACTCGCCCGAGCCGTTCGCCTCGATCGCCCGCCTGCAGACGGCCTTCGGTAGCGAGGCCTTGATCGGTGCCGGGACCGTGTTGACGGCGGAGGACGCCCGGCGCCTCGCTTCGACCGGCGCACGGCTCTGCGTCTCGCCGGATACCGCCGGCGAGGTGATCGCGGCCGCCAAGGCGGGCGGGCTGATCTCGTTGCCCGGTGCGATGACGCCGAGCGAAGCCTTTGCGGCTTGGCGCGCCGGCGCGGACGGGGTCAAGCTCTTCCCGATGGAGGTGCTGGGCCGCGCCGGGCTGCAGGCCATGAAGGCCGTCTTGCCGCGGAACTGGCCGGTCGTGGTGGTCGGTGGCGTTACCGCCGAGGACCTGTCCGGTTGGTTCGAGGCCGGTGCTGACGGTGCGGGCTTCGGCAGCTGGCTCTATCGACCCGGCCGGCCCTTGGCCGAGATCCGCGCCCGGGCACGGGCGATCGTGGAGGCAGCCGGATGAAGCGCGAACGCCTCGACCAGCTGCTGGTCGAGCGGGGTCTGGCCGAAAACCGCACGCGGGCGCAGGCGCTGGTGCTCGCCGGGGAGGTGTTCAGCGGCGAGAAGCGGCTCGACAAGCCGGGCACGCCGCTCGACCCGGCGCTGCCGCTGGAGGTCCGCAGCCGCCAGCCGGCCTGGGTGTCGCGGGGTGCGCTCAAGCTCCTGCACGGGCTGGACCATTTCGGCATCGATCCGACCGACCGGGTGGCGCTCGACGTCGGCGCGTCGACGGGCGGTTTCACCGAGGTGCTGCTGAAGAAGGGAGCGAAGCGCGTCTACGCGGTGGATGTGGGCTACGGCCAGCTACACGTGAAGTTGCGCCACGATCCGCGCGTGGTGGTCCTGGAGCGGCTCAACGCCCGCTATCTCGAACGGGAGCACGTCCCGGAGGCACCGAGCCTCGTCGTTTGCGACGCGAGCTTCATCGCGCTGCATCAGGTGCTGGATCGAGCCCTCGACCTCGCGGCACCGGGTGCCGAGGTGGTCGCGCTGATCAAGCCCCAGTTCGAGGTGGGGCGCGGCGAGGTGGGCAAAGGCGGTGTGGTGCGTGATGCGGCCCAGCATCGCCAAGTGTGCGAGTCCGTCGCGGCCTGGCTCGACGAGGCCAAGGGATGGGAGGTGCGGGGCGTCACGCCGAGCCCCGTCCTGGGGCCGAAGGGCAATCGCGAGTTCCTGATCGCCGCAACCAAGCCCGCAGCCTGACCCGAAGCGACGTCGGAGCGGCCTCAGAGCGGCCAGACGAGCAGAAGGACCGGGACGCCCACCCCCACCACGATCAGATCCATCGGCAGGCCGAGGCGCCAATAGTCGCCGAAGCGAAAGCCGCCGGGGCCGAGGATGAGCGTGTTGTTCTGGTGGCCGATCGGGGTGAGGAAGGCGCACGAGGCGCCGACCGCTACCGCCATCAGAAACGGATCGCTGGACACACCGAGCGATTCGGCCGTGCCGAGGGCGACCGGACACATGACGGCGGCGGTGGCGGCGTTGTTGACGAGGTCGGACAGGGCCATGGTCGCGATCACGATGATCACGAGGGCAGCCACCGCGTGCCCCTGCGCGACATGCTCCAGCAGCAGGTGCGCCAGCAGGTTGGCTGTCCCGGTCGTCGCCAAGGCGCCGGCAACCGGCAGCAAGGCTGCGAGCAGCACGATCACCGACCAGTCGATCGGCTCGTAGAGCCGCCGCGGCGCGATCGAGCCGAGCAGTACGGCGGCGAGCACGGCGATCACGAATGCCACCGCGGCGGGCAAGAAGCCCGAGGCGGTCAGACCGATCGCGCCGGCGAGCACACCGACCGCCACGAGCGCCTGCTTGCGGTCGGGTAGCCGCAGGCTGCGTTCGGCCAGCGGCACGCAGGAGAAATAGCTGGCGAACTCCGCGATCGCCTCGCTCGGTCCCTGCATCAAGAGTACGTCGCCGGCGGCGAAGCGCATCGAGCGCAGCCGCTTCACCGAGCGGCGGCCCTGGCGGGAGATGGCCAGAAGATTGATCCCGAAGCGGGTGCGAATCCGGGACTGGGTGGCCGAGCGGCCGACCAGGGGCGCGTTCGGCAGAATGACGAGTTCGACCAGCACGACCTCGCCCCGGCCCTCCGCCGGACGGGGCTCGCCGCCTTCGTCGCGCTTCGCCTTCTCGGTCGGCTCGACGGCCTCTTCCAACTCCAGGCCGAGCACGGACAGGACGGCCGACATCGCTTCCGGCTCCGCCTCGATGACCAGAATGTCGCCCTTGCGGACACGGTCCCGCGCAGACGGCAAGCGTAGCCGAACTTCGTTGCGCACCAGCCCCACGAGTTGCGCGTTTTCGGATTCCAAGGCGTCCTCGACCTCCATCATGGTCATCCCGGTCGCCTTGGAACCATCCGGCACACGGGCCTCGGTGAGGTACGCGCCGATTTCGAATTTCTCCAGATCGCCGCGCTGGCGCTCCGGGACGAGCCGCCAGCCGAGCGTCGCCAGGAACAGGAGCCCGGCGAGGGCGACGGCGAGGCCGACCGGGGCGAAATCGAACATGCCGAAGGGCTGGCCCGCCGTCTGGCCCCGAAAGCTCGCGACGATCAGGTTCGGCGGCGTGCCGATCAGGGTCGTCATGCCGCCGAGGATCGAGCCGAAGGACAGCGGCATCAACAGCCGGCCCGGCGGCAGTTCCCGGGTTCGGGCGAGCTGGACCGCAACCGGCATCAACAGCGCGAGGGCACCGACGTTGTTCATGAAGGCGGAGAGAAACGCGGCGAGGCCGACGAGCGCGCCGATCGTCGCCATGGGGCCCGCCTTTGCCGGCAGCAGCCGGTCGGCCAGGGCATCGACCGCGCCGGAGGTCTGCAGGGTTCGGCTGAGCACCAACACGGCTGCCACGGTGACGACCGCCGGATGGCCGAACCCGGCGAAGGCCTCGCCGGGCGGGACCAGCCCGCCGAGCACGCACGCGACCAGCGCTGCCACGGCGACCACGTCGTGCCGCCAGCGGCCCCAGAGGAAAAGCAGCACCGTCAGGGCGAGAACGGCAAGCGCGATCGTCTGATCCGTGGTCATGGTCGGGAGCGTGCCGCCACCGCGGGTCCGCCGCAAGTGCCCCGGTGGGTCCTCGCCAACCAGGCTCGGGCGTCCTATGGTCGGCCGCGGTCAACGAGCATGCCCGCGCCCCGGAGTGGTCCGGTCCGCAAGGACGCCCGCGGGCTCGGGTCCGAACGAAGGAGGGCCGGCGAGCGATGCAGCAATTGGCACCGAGGCTGCGGCAGATCTTGGATGCGATGGAGGCCCGCTATCGCGTTTTCGGGCACCGCCCGACGGGCAGTGCGAGCGAAACGGCACAGGCGGCGCACGTGGCGGGCGGCAAACTCGTCAAGGCGGTTCTGCTGGAGGATCGGCAGGGCCCCGTTCTGGCGGTGCTCGCGAGCACGCAGCACATCGACCTCGACCTGTTGAACGGCCGACTGGGACGGACACTGGACCTCGTGCCCGAGGCGCGCATTCCGAGCTTTTTCGTCGACTGTGCCCCCGGTGCGCTGCCGCCGACCGGCGTCGCCTACGGCATTCCCGTGGTCATGGACTATTCGCTCGATCTTCTGGACGAGGTGTTCATCGAAGGCGGCGATCATCGTCATGTCGTGTCGCTCACCGGCAAGGATTTCCGCGCCCTGATGCGTGCGGCCCGACGCGTGAACTTCGCCATCGCCGGACCCGTCCATGCCGGAGAGCCTGCTGCGGAACCGAGCCATGCGCCGGCCGACGTGCCTCCCGCGGCGCCCGAAGCGGGCCCGGAGACGTCTGCGAGCGAGGCGCAGAGCGCGTGAGCCTGGAGCCGTATTGGATCGATCACGACACCGAGCAGGCGCTCGCCTGGGGTGTCGCGCAGCGACTGGCACAGGCGCTTCGCTGGGGTGCCCAGGCCGAACGCGGGGCTCGGCTCGTGCTGGCAACCGGTGACCTGCCGCTCGAGGCCTACCGCAACCTCGCGGACGCGGTCCTCGACTGGCGCCGGGTGACGATCATCCCCAGCGATGCGCATTGGGGACCGCCCAACCGGCCGGAGGCCAGCGAGCGGGCGATCGGCGAGGCGCTGCTGCGCGGGCCCGCGGCCCAGGCGCAGCTGTTGCCGCTGTTGCGAGGGAGCGAGCATGCCGGCGAGGACGCCCGGGCGGC
>JBMCMJ010000199.1:0-5285 GCA_048615135.1 Pseudomonadota bacterium | reverse complement strand
GGCGGGGTGGCGACGATCTCTGCCGGCGTGCGGCCATCGTAAAGCCGCATGAGAAGACCGATCAGCCCCTTGACCAGGATGGCGTCGCTGTCGGCATCGAGGTGCAGGCGGCCCGTTGCGGGATCGACGTGCGCCACCATCCACACCTGGCTCTGGCAGCCGTGGACCTTGTTGGCCTCGGTCCGTTCGGCCTCGGGGAAGGGCTTCAGGTTGCGGCCGAGGTCCATCACGTAGTCGATCTTGTCGCGCCACTCGTCGAACAGCGCGAACTCGTCCTCGATGGTCCGTTCCTCGGCCTGGATGGTCGCCTCGGCCATGCTGGCTCCTCGTCCTTGGCTCAATCGTCCTTGATGGTCGCGAACGCATCGAGCGCGCGTTGCCGGGCGCGCTTGTGCTCGACGATCGGCTGTGGGTAGGTCTCGCCCAGTTTCACCCCGGCCTCGGCCAGCACCTCCCGTGGGGCGTCCCAGGGAGCGTGCAGATGTCGCGTCGGCAGCTTGGCCAATTCCGGCACCCACCGTCTGACGTAGTCGCCGTCGGGGTCGAACTTCTCTCCCTGCAGCACCGGGTTGAAGACCCGGAAGTAGGGAGCCGCGTCCGGTCCGCAACCCGCCACCCACTGCCAGCCGAGCGTATTCGACGCAAGGTCCGCGTCCACCAGGTTGTCCCAGAACCAGGCGGCGCCGTGCCGCCAGTCCTCCAGGAGGTGCTTGACCAGGAACGAGCCCGTGATCATCCGCGCGCGGTTGTGCATCCAGCCGGTGCTCCGGAGTTGGCGCATCCCGGCATCGACGATCGGGTAACCGGTGCGGCCGAACCGCCACGCATTGCGGTTGGTCTTGTCGTCGGCCCAGGGAAACCCGGCAAAACGCTCCTTGAGCGGCGCGTCGGGCAAGTCCGGAAAATGATAGAGGATGTGGTAGCCGAATTCCCGCCAGAGCAGCTCCTTCAAAAAGGTTTCGCTGCCACTGCCCGGGTCCAAGGCCTCGCCGCCGCCACAGTGTCGAAAGGTGGCGTGCCAGACCTGCCGCGGGCTCAATTCCCCCCAATGCAGACGCGGCGAGAGTTCGGAGGTGCCGGCGAGATCCGGACGGTTGCGATTATCCCCGTAATCCTCGAGCTTATCCTCGAGGAACTCGGTCAAAGTCGCGAACGCGCATGACTGGCCGGGGGTCCATGCTTGTGCCAGACCCTCGGTCCAATCGTTGGTTGAGGTTTCGAAGATCGAGTCGAGCTCGATGCTCGTCGAGTGAACTTTTGGCGTAGTCGAGAGATCGGGGACGTCGTCGGGTGCTTTCGGCGCGGCCTGCTTCAGGCAGGCTCGTGCGAAAGGTGTATAGACCTTGTAGGGGTCGCCCCCCTGGGTGGCGATCGTCCAGGGCTCGAACAAAAGGGCGCCGTTGGTGCTCCGGGCCTCCAGCCCGTCCGCCTTCAACTCGGCCTTGATCCGCTCGTCGCGGCGAATGGCGAAGGGCTCGTAGCAGCGGTTCCAGACGATACCGTCCGCCTCGAAATCGCGGGCCAACGACCGCAGCACGTCGAGCGGATCGCCGGCTCGAACCACCAGCGCGCTGCCCCGCTCGCGAAGGTTGCGGTCGAGATCGGCGAGGCTTTCGCGCAGCCACCACCGCCCCGCACCGCCCGGCGCCCAGGGATCGGCGCCCGTGTCGTCGACCACGTAGACCGGCACCACCGCCCCGCGGGCCGCGGCTTCGACGAGGGCCGGGTTGTCGGCGAGGCGGAGATCCTGGCGGAACCAGACGAGGGTGGTGGGCAAGGGCTCGTCCTAGGCTGGAGTGTGCGTTCGAGCCGACCTAGCCCGCCGGGGTGCGCCTTCAAGGCGGCTGGCCGGCAGGCGGCGCAGACGGCCGTCGCGGCCGCACAGCAGCACGTCGAACGGCCCCCGGAACAAGTCGGCGATGGCCGGCTCCCAGACGTCGAGCCCGCCCGTGAAGGCGCCCATCGCCGGCACCAAAAGGCGCCTGCCGTCGGTGACGAAGCAGGGGCGCGCCACCCTGCGGCCGCGGATGCGCACCGCGGCCTTCGGGTGGAGGTGGCCGGCGATTTCCCCCGATGGCGCCGTCTCGCTCGGCACATGGCGCAGGTGCAGCCCGCCGAGCGCGAGGCTCGCCGCACTCTCGCCGTGGCCGGAGGGGGCTTCCGGGTCGTGGTTGCCGGTGAGCCAGGTCCAGCGGGTGACGGCGCCGAGGGCGTCGAGTTGCGCGCGCTCCGCCGGGGCGAGGCGGGCATAGCCGTCCTTGCGGTGAAAGCCGTCGCCGAGGCTCACCACCCGTTCCGGGCGGTGCGCGACGACCAGTTCGGCCAGCCGGGCGAGGGTGGCGCGGCTGTCGTAGGGGGGCAGCAGACGGCCGGCCGCGGCGAAGGCCTCGGCCTTGGCGAGGTGCAGGTCGGCCACGATCAAGGTGCCGTGTTCGGGGCACCAGACGGCGCCACGACCGTCGAGCAGGATGCGCTCGCCGGCAAGCTCGAGCGGCACCAGATGCGGATCGGCGGTCATGCGGCGAGCCTCGGCCCCATCGCTTCGGCGACGAGGTCGTCGACCGCCTCGTCGAGCAGGTCGTCCATCGCCGCACCGTAGACGTTCTCCCGGCCGATGTTGACCATCACCGGCACGGCGAGCGGTGAGACACGCTCCAGCCTGCGCACCCGGATGCGGCCCTGCACGCCGACCAGCAGATCGGCCAGCCGCCGGACGTCGAGCAGGCCCACCGCCGCATCGGCCCGGGTCGCCCGCAGCAGGACGTGCTGCGGCTCGTGCTTCCTGAGCACGTCGTAGATCAGATCGGAGTTCACCGTCATCTGCCGGCCGGTCTTTTCCTGGCCGGGGTGGCGGCGCTCGATCAGCCCGGCGATGGTCGCGACTTGGCGGAAGGTGCGCTTGAGGAGCGAGCTTTCGGCCATCCACTCCTCGAGGTCGTCGCCCAGGATGTCCACCGAGAAGAGCCCGGCGACGTCGTCGATCGGCCGCAGGCTCCAGACGGCGAGCGCATGGTCGGTGCCGACGAAGCCGAGCGGGCCCGCGCCCAGCCGTTCCATGCGGCGGGTCAGCAGCATGCCGAGCGTCTGATGCGCATTCCAGCCGGCAAAGGCGTAGACCACGAGAAACCAGCGGTCGTTGCGCGGAAAGCACTCGACCAGGAGTTCGTCGGCGCCGGGCAGTTCCGAGCGGTCGAGCTGGAAGGCGAGCCACTCGCGGACGGGGGCGGGAAGGCCGGGCCAGCGCTCGGGTGCTGCGAGCCAGCCGCGCACCCGTCGTGCGAGGTTGGTCGAGAGCGGCAGACGGGTGCCGCCGTAGTTCGGCACCTTGGCTTCGGCCGTGGCCTCCGCCAGCCGGCAGTACATGTCGGTTTCGCGGATCGCCTCGAACACCAGCACGCGCCCGGAAAAGACGAACGTGTCGCCGGGGGTGAGGGTGGCGGCGAAGGTCTCCTCGACCTCGCCGACCACGCGGCGGCCGAGGCGCACCTTCAGCATGGGCGCATCCTGGATGACGCCCACATTCATCCGCCAAGTTCGGGCAAGGCGCGGGTCGGCCAGCCGCCAGAGCCGATCCGGCCCCTGCTGCAGGCGGCGGTAGCGTTCGTAGGCGCCGAGCGCGTAGCCGCCGGTCGCCACGAACGCGAGCACGTCGTCGAAGTCCTGCCGGGCGAGCCCCCGGTAGCCGCCGGCGTTCGACACCTCGTCGAACAGCGCGTCCGCGTCGAACGGGCCGGCGCACGCGGTGCCGACGATGTGTTGGGCCAGCACGTCGAGGCAGCGCTCGTGCTGCACCTCGCCGTCGAGCGATTTGGCCTCGATCGCCTCGATCGCCGCCATGCACTCCAGCACCTCGAAGCGGTTGCCCGGCACGAGCAGCGCCTTCGAGGGCTCGTCGAGGCGATGGTTGGCCCGGCCGATCCGCTGCAGGAGGCGGGACGCGCCCTTCGGTGCCCCCACCTGGACCACGAGGTCCACATCGCCCCAGTCGATGCCGAGGTCGAGCGACGAGGTGCAGACCACCGCACGCAATTTGCCCGCCGCCATCGCCGCCTCGACCTTGCGGCGCTGGCCGATCTCCAGCGAGCCGTGGTGCAGGCCGATCGGCAGGGCGTCGTCGTTCAGCCGCCAGAGCGCCTGGAAGATGACCTCGGCCTGCGAGCGGGTATTGGTGAAGACCAGGGTGAGCCGCTGGTCGCGGATGCGCGCGTAGAGGTCCTTCGCCGCATAGACCCCGAAATGCCCGGACCACGGCATGTGGCCGCCCGCGATCAGCACCTCGATCGAAGGCTCCGCACCCGGATCGCCCTCGATCAAACGCGCCGGCCGGTCCGGCAGCGAGAGCCAGTCGAGCAGCCGGTCCGGCTCCGCCACGGTGGCCGAGAGCCCCACGACCTGGAGCCCAGGGGCGAGGCGGCGCAGGCGGGCGACGGCGAGGCCCAGAAGCTGGCCCCGTTTGTTCGGCACCAGCGCGTGCAGTTCGTCGAGGACGATCCGCTCCAGCCCGGCGAAGAACGCGCCCGCGTCCGGATAGGCCAAGAGCAAGGCCAGGCTCTCGGGCGTGGTCAGCAGGATATGCGGCGGCCGCTGGCGCTGGCGCTGGCGGCGGTTCTGTGGCGTGTCGCCGGTGCGGGTCTCGATCCGCACGTCGAGTGCCATCTCGCGGACCGGGGTTTCGAGATTGCGGGCGATGTCGGTGGCCAGCGCCTTCAGGGGCGAGACGTAGAGGGTGTGCAGCCCGTCCCGCGGCCGTTGGTGCAGGTCGACCAGGGTCGGCAGGAAGCCCGCCAGCGTCTTGCCGCCGCCCGTCGGCGCGATCACCAGCGCCGAGACGCCGTCCTGGGCCGCCTGCAGCACCGCCGCCTGATGCCGGCGCAACCTCCAGCCGCGCCCGGCGAACCAGCCGGCGAACGGTGCCTCGAGGACGCTGTCGCTCAAGGGGCGAGGCGCTGGCGTTGCCAGCCGTCGTCTTGAAGCTCGAAGCGGAAACGGTCGTGCAGCCGCGAGCGCCCGCCCTGCCAGAATTCGAGCGCCACGGGCTCGAGGCGAAAGCCTCCCCAGTGCGGCGGCCGGGGGATCGGCCCGTCGCCGAAGCGCGCCTCGACCTCGCGGTTGAGGGCGTCCAACGCCGCCCGGTCGGCGATCGGCTGCGATTGCGGCGAAGCCCAAGCGCCCAACTGGCTGCCGCGCGGCCGGCTGTGGAAATAGGCGTCGGCCACGGCGGGGGCGACCTTCTCCACCCGGCCCTCGATCCGCACCTGACGTTCCAGCTTGTCGAACCAGAACAG
>JBMCMJ010000198.1:0-5297 GCA_048615135.1 Pseudomonadota bacterium | reverse complement strand
GATCCGCTCTTCCAGATTGTGCTCGGGATCGAACAGCACATCCACGGCGCGCGCGTCGTCCTGCCAGATCTCGACCCCCGCCACGTCGCGGATCTCGGTGTAGTCCGCCACCGCGCTCACCGGGCGCTTCTTCGGGTCGTTGACCCGGACGAAGATGCGGGCGGTCTGGGCCACCAGCGCGCCCCGCCAGCGGCGCGGGCGGAAGGGGCTGATCGGCGTGATCGCGAGCAGCGGCGCCCCGATCGGCAGGATCGGTCCGTGCGCCGAAAGGTTGTAGGCGGTGGAGCCGGCCGGTGTCGCCACGATCAGCCCGTCGCAGACGAGGTCGGACAACCGCTCGACGCCGTCGATCCACAGCGACAAGGAAGCGGCCTGCCGGGTCTCGCGCAGGAGCGAGACCTCGTTGATGGCGAGGCCCTCGGCGGCGCTGCCGTCGAGCAGGGTCGCCCGCATGCACAAAGGGTGGAGTTGGGTGCAGGTGGCCCGCTCGATCCGGTCGAGCAGATCGCCCGCCGTGTAACCGTTCATGAGAAAACCGACCGTGCCTAGGTTCATGCCGTAGATCGGTTTGGGACGGTCGATCGCCGCATGCAGCGTCTCGAGCATGAAGCCGTCGCCGCCGAGCGGGACCACCACGTCGGCCGCTTCCGGTTCGTGTTGGCCGTAGCGCTGCACGAGGGCCTTTAGGGCTGCCCGCGCCTTCGGTGTGTCGGCCGCACAGAAATGGAGCCGCAATGCCCTCTTCTCCAACCGGCCGCGCCTTTGCAAGGACCGATGCGGGCGCTAGATACCGTGAGGCGACAGAACCGTAAACCACGGCCCGACCCGCGAGCCGACTCCACATCAGGCAGGACACGCTGTTTCATGCTCGTCGATCCCTTTCAGCGGCACATCACCTACGTCCGCATTTCGGTGACCGACCGCTGCGATTTCCGCTGCGCCTACTGCATGGCGGAGCACATGACGTTCCTGCCCAAGAAGGATCTGTTGAGCCTGGAGGAACTGGATCGCCTCGCCAGCGCGTTCGTCGAGCTGGGCGTGCGCAAGATCCGCCTCACCGGCGGTGAACCGCTGGTGCGGCGCAACGTGCTGTGGCTGATCGAGCAGATCGGCCGGCACGTCGAGCAGGGGGCGCTCGACGAGCTGACGCTCACGACCAACGGCAGCCAGCTCGCCCGGGTGGCCGACGACCTCGTGCGGGCGGGTGTGCGCCGGATCAACGTTTCGCTCGACACGCTCGATGCCACGAAGTTCAAGGCGATCACCCGCTGGGGCGATTTCCACAAGGTGATGGACGGGCTGCGCGCCGCCCAGGCGGCCGGCCTGCGGATCAAGCTCAACGCGGTCGCCCTCAAGGGCGTCAACGAGGACGAGTTCGACCGCATGATCGGCTGGTGCGGCAAGGAGGGCTTCGACCTCACGCTGATCGAGACCATGCCGCTCGGCGAGATCGACGAGGATCGGACCGAGCAGTACCTGCCGCTGTCGCGGGTGCGCGCCGACCTCGAAAAGCGGTGGACGCTGACCGACATTCCGTACTCCACCGGCGGACCGGCCCGCTATGTGCGCGTCGAGGAAACGGGCGGCCGGCTCGGCTTCATTACGCCGCTCACGCACAACTTCTGCGAGAGCTGCAACCGGGTTCGCGTGACGTGCACGGGCACCCTCTACATGTGCCTCGGGCAGGAGGATGCCGCCGATCTCCGCGGGCCGCTCCGCGCCTCGGAGAGCAACGACCTACTCGTCGCCGCGATCCGCGATGGCATCGCCCGCAAGCCCAAGGGCCACGACTTCGTCATCGACCGGCGACGCCGGCAACCCGCGCTGGCGCGGCACATGAGCGTCACCGGCGGCTGATCAGCCGCGCGGCGTCGACGACAGGGTGTCGGCAACTTGCCGGACCTCGCCGATCTCCCGCTCGAGTTGACCCAATGCTCCCAGATTCGGCGTTTCCTGCTCGTAGCGAGCCGCGAGGCGGGCGACAGCGACCGCACCGATATTGGCGCTCGCCCCTTTGAGGGCGTGCGCCCCCGAACGCCAGGCGGCAGCGTCGTTGCCGGCCCGGCGCATCCGGTCGACGTAGAGCGCCGCCGTCTCCAGGTAGAGGGCCAGAAGTTCCCGCTCCAGTGCCGCGTCACCCGCACTGAACGATGCCAAGCGCTCCCTGTCGATGATCGGACCGTCCATCGCCTCGCCTCGTGGCCCACGCCGCCAACCGGGGTTCGGTGGGGAATGCTCTACTCTTGGTTGCTTAGTCGTAATCCAGTCGTTCTGCAACCGGAACGGGCAATCCGGGGGGCATTCGACGGGCGGCTCGGCCCGGAGGCGATCCGTGCGGAGCCTCTGGACAGCCATCGAGCTGACGATAATCCTATGGTCAGGAACCTGCTCTTCGGTTACCACGGGTCAGCCTCCGCCCGGAACCTCCCGGATGTCCAGCGCCTGCGACGCCCCGGAGGTCGGACAACGCGAAGACGAGAGCCGCGATGTTGGGAGCCCCCGATCCCCCCCTGGAGTTACTGACCCCGAGCGAAATGGCCAGCGTGGACCGGGCCACGATCGCCGCGGGAGCCGACGGCTTCGCATTGATGGAGAACGCCGGGCGGGCGGTGGCCGAACGGGTCCGGGATCTCTGGGACGGTGGACGCGTCCTGGTCCTCGCCGGGCCGGGCAACAACGGCGGCGACGGATTCGTCGCGGCTCGCCACCTCGCCGCCTGGGGGTTCGAGGTGGACCTGCGGCTGTTGGGCACGCCTGACCAGCTCGCGGGCGATGCGCGGCGGGCGGCCGCGAGCTTTGCCGGTGCCGTCGACCCCTTCGTTGCGACCATGGAGTTCGCGGGCGTCGGTCTGGTCGTCGACGCCCTGTTCGGGGCGGGGCTCACCCGCGCGCTCGACGCCGACGTCGTCGCCGTGATCGAGGCGGTGACCGCGCTCGGCCTGCCGGTGGTCGCGGTGGACCTGCCCTCCGGGGTCGACGGCCGCGACGGCCGCATCCGCAATGCCGCCTTTCGCGCGACGGCCACGGTGACGTTCGGCCGGGCCAAGCCGGGCCACCATTTGCTGCCGGGTGCCGTGCACGTCGGATGCCTGCACGTGGTCGACATCGGGCTTGCACCCGACGCCCTCGCCGAAGCGCACGCAGCCCCACCGGGCCCCCTCTGGGCCAACCGACCCGCCCTCTGGCGGGCAGCATGGCCGGCTTCGTTTCCCGCCGCGCACAAATACCACCACGGCCATGCGGTGGTCGTGGCCGGCGGGGTTGCCACGGGCGGCGCAGGGCGCCTCGCGGCGCGCGCCGCCCTCGCCTACGGTGCGGGCCTCGTGACCCTGGCCGCGCCCAGAGGCGCCCTCACGACCCATGCGAGCCGGCTGGATGCGGTGATGGTCCGCCCGGTGACCGATCACGACCTCGAGCCGCTGCTCGGGGACCCGCGGCGCAACGCCTGGCTGCTGGGGCCGGGCGGCGGCGTCGGCCCGGCGCTGCGCGCCCAGGTGGAAACGGTGCTCGCCACCGGCCGGGCGACGGTGCTCGACGCCGACGCGCTGACCAGCTTCGAGGACGATGTGGACGCGCTCCGGGCCTGCGTCCGCGGGCCGTGCGTGTTGACCCCGCATGCGGGCGAGGCCCAGCGGCTCGGGGCCGGCGGCCCCGATCGGGTCGCCGCGGCCCGAGATCTCGCCCGGCGCAGCGGTGCGGTCGTCGTGCTCAAGGGTTTCGACAGCGTCGTCGCTGCCCCGGACGGGCGCGCCGCGATCGCCGTCAACGGTTGTGCCCGGCTCGCGACGGCCGGCAGCGGCGACGTGCTGGCCGGGATGGTGCTGGCCGGCCTCGCCCGGTCCATGCCGGCGTTCGAGGCCGCCGCCATGGCCGTCTGGGTGCACAATGAGGCAGCGCACGCCGCTGCCGGCGCCTTGACGGCGGATGATTTGCCGGGCCTTCTGCCCCGAACCCTACTTTCCTCGCTGCAATAGCCGCATGAGCCTCCGGTGCGTTCCACTTCGGGTTTGCCCCGCCGGTCTTGCAGCGACCGGCCAAGTTGCGGGCACCCTCGGCCCGAACAGAAAAAGATGAGAGGCTTGCTCTTGTGGATGACTTGCAGGTGAAGGGGACGGGCGCCAACGGTCCGGGCCGGGGCTTCGCCGGGCGCCGACGCGGCTGCGGGGCGCGCGGATGACCCCTGCCGCCTCCCGCTCCCTCGCCGACGTCCTCGCACTTGCCGGTGTCGGCTGCCTGGCGCTGCGCCGCACCGGCAGCGGAAGGGCGTTCGACATCGTCGAGGCGAATGCGCTCGCCACCACCTGGCTCGGGCTCGAGCCGGGCGGTGGCAGCGGCCTCGAGCGATTGGCCGGCGGTGCGGTGCCCCTCGAGACTTGGGCGGAACTCGTGCTGGCGGTCAGCCGCGCCCTGACCTTCGACGGCACGCTACCGGCGGTCGCCGGCCGGCGCGACGCCCTCGCCCTGTCGGGCGCACCGGCGGGCGAGGACCTCTACTGGATCGTGCTCCGCCCGATTGCGACCGCCGGCGCCGAGGTGATGGCGAGCGAGCCGCCGCGCGGCCTCGATCAACTGATCGACGAGCCGATCTACGCGCTGACGATGGACGTCGACTGCCGGCTGTCGCTCGCCTGGACGCTCGGCCCGATGGCCACCCTGCTCGGCACGCTGCCGCGGGCCGACGACGCCTGGACGCCCTTCGTCCATCCCGAGGACCGGGAACGGTGGCGGGACCGCAACCTGCAGGTCCTGCGCGGCGAGCCGGCCGACTGCCGCTATCGCCTGCAGGCGAGCGACGGGACCACCGTCGAGGTCGAGGACCACGCGATCCCGGAGCGCGACGGCCAGGGTCAGATCCGCGGCCTCGTCGCCCGGCTGCGGGTCGATCGCCCGGCCGAAGCGCTCGCCGAATCGCCCCCACCGATCGACCTGTTGGCCCGCCTCGCCCGGCACGCCGGGGCCAGGGCCGCGGCCCTGGTCGATCCGGCAGGGCTCGTCGTCGAGTTGGAGACGGAGGCGACGACCGGAGAAGCGGAAGACTGGCCGGGCGACTCGACCCTGATCGCCGCACTGCGCGATCATGGCGACGTGCTGGAGGAGTTGCGCGGAGCGCTCGATCCAGCGGCCATCGGCGTTGGCCTGCAGGTCGCGGATCTGCGCGTGGAACTCGTTCCGCTGGGTGCCGGCCTGCTGCTCGCCATGATCGTCACGCCGCTGCCGCACGAGCCGGCCGCCGCGGGCCTGGCCGAGATCGCCGAGCCGGCGCTGCCCGCACCCGCGCCGGACGAGCCCCAGTGGCG
>JBMCMJ010000197.1:0-5327 GCA_048615135.1 Pseudomonadota bacterium | reverse complement strand
TTGGATGGTGGGCGGTGCTGGGATCGAACCAGCGACCCCTACGGTGTGAACGTAGTGCTCTTCCGCTGAGCTAACCGCCCATGCTCGGGGTTCGGGCCGTATAGGCGGGGGCGCGCGGAGCGTCAAGCGGGTGGCGTCGGGCTTGCGGCGGCGGCGCTTCGGCGCGAAGAGGGCGCGTGGTTCCCACGACGAGGTGCGCTGCCTTGACCGCTTCCTTCCTGCCCGTCGTCCTCGCCGCCGGCCAGGGCACGCGGATGCGCTCCGCCAAGCCCAAGGTCCTCCACGAACTGGCCTTCGAGCCCTTGCTCGGGCACGTCCTGAACGGCGCCCGCGCGGCGGGGGCCGACGCTGCGGTTCTCGTGCTGGCGCCGGGCATGGACGACGTCGCGGCCTTCGCCCGGAGCAAGGGGCTGGACCTCGCCGTTGCCCTGCAGAGCCCGGCCCGCGGCACCGGCCATGCGCTTTGCTGTGCGGCCGAACACCTGCCGGCAGCGGGCACCGTGGTCGTCCTGTTCGGCGACACGCCCTTCGTCGAGCCGGCCACGATCACGCGGCTGGTCGAGGCCCGCCTTGCCCACGACGCGGCCGTGGCGGTGCTCGGCATGGACCTCGGCGACGCCGGGGCCTACGGGCGCCTCGTGACCGAGGGAGTCGAGCTTCGCGCCATCGTCGAGGCCGCCGACGCCGATCCGAAGGTCCGCGCGATCGGGCTCGCGAACAGCGGCGTGATGGCCTTCGACGCAACCCGGCTCGGGCATTTGCTCGCCGAACTGCCGGAACGGACCGCCCGCGACGGCAATCCGGAGCAGTATTTGACCGATACGGTCGCGCTCGCCCGCGAGCGCGGCTGGCGGTGCATCTGGCAGCCCTGCAGCGCGATCGAGGGGCTCGGCATCAACGACCGGGTGCAGTTGGCCGAAGCCGAGGCGATCCTGCAGGAACGGCTGCGGCGACAGGCGATGCTGGCGGGGGTCACGATGCTCGATCCGGCCTCGGTCACCCTCGCCGTCGACGCCCGGCTCGGCCGCGACGTCGTGCTCGAGCCGAACGTGGTGATCGGCCCGGGCGTCACGCTGGAGGACGATGTCCGCATCCGTGCGTTCTCGCATCTGGCGGTCGACCACCCGAAGGAGACCGCGCCGATCGTCGTCCGCCGCGGCGCCGTGGTCGGCCCCTTCGCCCGGATCCGTAGCGGCGCCGACCTCGGCGAGCGCGCCCATGTCGGCAATTTCGTGGAGCTGAAGAACGCGCAACTCGGCGACGGTGCCAAGGCCAATCACCTGACCTATCTGGGCGATTGCAGCGTCGGCGCCGGCAGCAATGTCGGGGCCGGCACCATTACCTGTAACTACGACGGCTTCGCCAAACACCGCACCGAGATCGGCGCGGACGTTTTCGTCGGCTCGAACGCGACCCTGGTGGCACCGCTGAACATCGGCGACGGCGCGATCGTCGCCGCCGGCAGTTGGGTCGGGCGCGACCTCCCGGCGGGCGCCAGCCACGTCGCCCGCGGCGAGCCTGCCACCCGTCCGGACGGCGCCGAACGGCTGCGCCGGCATCTCCGCCGTCGGGCCGGCAAGGGCTAGTGTTACGACGCATTCGATGGATGAGGGCGTTGGGCAGAACAAGACAGGGGGCTTTTGGCCCCCTGGCCCCCGACCGACGGCCAAGGCCGTCGGACTTCAAGTGGCGATGGCAGAGCCATCCCGAGCAATCCAAGTGGCGATGGCGAAGCCATCGCCCGGGGGGCGCGGGGGGACTCTCGAGTACCCCCGATCCTTGCGAATGCGTCATTGCGCCAGACGGCGGCCCCGCGCATCACGACGTTTACGGTCGACCGGCGTGACGCTATCAAGCGCGTTCGCACGTGACCCCATCGAAGACTTTCCACGGAGAAGACCATGGACCGGCCGTTGATGCCGAAGGCGACCGCGGTTTGGCTGGTCGAGAACACCAGCTTGACGTTCAACCAAATCGCCGAGTTCTGCGGCTTGCACATGTTGGAGGTGAAGGGCATCGCCGACGACGAGGTGGCGCATGGCATCCGCGGCCTCGATCCGGTGGGGGCGGGTGTGCTGACCCGCGAGGAAATCGTGCGTTGCCAGGGCGATCCGAAGGCCCGCCTGCAGATGGTCCGCCCCAAGGCCGAGGTGAAGGCGCCGAAGAAGAAGGCGCCGCGCTACACGCCGCTGTCCAAGCGCCAGGACCGGCCGGATGGCATCGCCTGGCTCCTGCGCAACCACCCGGAACTCACCGACCAGCAGATCTGCAAGCTGCTCGGCACCACCAAGACCACCGTCCAGGCGGTGCGTGACCGGACCCACTGGAAGAGCCAGGAGATCCGCCCGCGCGATCCAGTCTTGCTCGACCTCTGCTCGCAGACCGAATTGGACGCCGCGGTCGGCAAGGCCCGGTCGATGCGGAGCGAGGCGGAGACGCTGGCGCCGAGCGAGGACGGCTGAAGAACCCGGGGGCGCCCGGGCGGGTTATTCGGCCGGTGGCGGACCGCCGAAGATCCGATCGAGGCGCAGCACGGTGGCGGCCGGAGCGTCGGGCTCGGGTCGCGGCGCTTCGTCTTCGCGCTCGAACCCCGCCAGCGAGAGTTGCCGCTTCACCTCGATGTCCTGGTGGTTGAACATCTGCCGCGCGTCGCGCAGAGCCTGCAGGTCGCCGCGCTCGAGTGCCGCGCGGACGCGATGGTAGAGCAGGGCGTCGCGCCCGAGGGTGGTCTCGACGGCCACCAACAGCCCGCTCAGGAACAGTCGGAGGCCCTCGGTTTCGCCTGGATATCGCTCCTCGCTCATGCCCTCGATGCCGTACCGTTCATCCCCGTTATCCACAGCATGGCCGCCGCGCCCGACGGGCTCTGCGGCGGCACCCGTCAACCGGTGGGTGGGCGTGCGGAACCCAAGAAGCGCTCGGCCAGACGGACCCAGTAGCTGACCCCGACCGGCAAGGCCTCGTCGTTGAAATCGTAGTGGGGGCTGTGGAGAACTCGTCCGCGGTCGCCCGGCCCGTTGCCCATCAGGATGTAGGCGCCGGGCCGCTGCTGCAGCATGTAGGCGAAGTCCTCGCCGCCCATGCTGGGCGTGGCGTCGCGATTGACCCGGCTCGGACCGACGACCTCCTCGGCGACGTCGGCGGCGAAGTCGGTCTCCGCGTCGCTGTTGACCGTGGGCGGATAGCCGCGCCGGTAGTCGATCTCGACCACGCAGCCGAGGCCGCGGGCGACGCCGGCGACGGTCGCCTCCAGCCGTTCCTGGCACAGCGTGCGCAACTCGGGCGTGTAGGTGCGCACCGTGCCCCACAGTTCCACCGCCTCCGGGATCACGTTGTAGGCATCCCCGCCGGCGATCCGCGTGACCGACACCACGGCCGATTCCTTCGGCGGGACGTTGCGCGCGACCACGCCCTGCAGGCCCTGGACCACCGCCGAGGCCGCGAGAATCGGGTCGACCGTGGTGTGTGGCAGCGCCGCGTGCCCGCCCTTGCCCTTGATCAGGATGGCGAAGGTGTCGGTCGCCGCCATGATCGGGCCCTTGCAGATCGCGAAGCTGCCGACCGCGGCACCGGGCCAGTTGTGCATGCCGAACACCGCCTCGGCGGGAAAGCGCTCGAACAAACCTTCCTCGACCATCACCCGGCCGCCGCCGAAGCCCTCTTCGCCAGGCTGGAAGATCAGGTAGACGGTCCCGTGGAAGTTGCGCGTCTCGGCGAGATAGCGGGCGGCCCCCAAGAGCATGGTGGTATGGCCGTCGTGGCCGCAGGCGTGCATGCGTCCGGGCACCTGCGACGCATAGGGCAGGCCCGTGCGTTCCTCGAGCGGCAGCGCGTCCATGTCGCAGCGCAGCGCCAGCTTGCGGCCCGTCGCCGGGTCGCCGCGGCGGCCGTGGACGACGCCGACCACGCCGGTGGTGGCGATCCCGACATGCACTTCGTCGCAGCCGAATTCGTGCAGCTTCTCGGCGACGAACGCGGACGTCCGGACCTCCTCGAAGCCCAGTTCCGGGTGCTGATGGAGGTGGTGCCGCCACGCCGTGAGATCGCCGTGATATTCGGCGATGCGGTTGATCACGGCCATGGATCGTTTCCCTTTCCCAACGGCGTCCGTCCCGTCCCCTGGTTAAGGTCGCGCCGCCGCTTGGGCAAGCGCCGGAGAGGCGATTGCCCGCCCGCGGCACTCGGTTTATGCACCGCAGCATCGGACCATGCGGCCCCGGCCGGTCAAGCGGCGGGCCATTGATCGGGAGAGACGCCACATGCATGCCACGCGCCTTTGCAGCACGGTGACCGCGGCCCTGCTCGCGGGCTCGGTGCTGAGCGGCCCGGCCCTCGCGGAGGGGCTCAAGCTCGGGGCCCTGATCCCGCTGACCGGCGGGCTTGCCACTTACGGCGAGAGCAGCCTCAACGGCATGCGGCTCGCGGCCGAACAGGCCAACGCGGCGGGCGGCGTTCTCGACGGCGAGGTCGAGATCGTGGTCGGCGACACCCAGACCCGCTCGCAGCCCGCGGTCGACGCGGCGATGCGGCTGGTCACGGTCGAGGGCGTCTCGGGCATCCTGGGCGCTCTCTCCTCGGGCAACACCATCCCGGTCGCGACCAGCGTGAGCGCGCCGAACCAGGTGCCGCAGATCTCGAATGCCTCGACCGCACCGGCCATCACCACCCTCGACGACGACGACTTCCTGTTCCGCACGGTGCCCTCCGACGCCCAGCAGGGCGTGGTGCTGGGCAACCTCGTCGCCGACCGGGGCATCGAGACGATCGCCGTCCTCTACGTCAACAACGACTACGGCAAGGGCCTCGCCGAGAGCTTCGAGGCGAGCTTCGCCGAGGCCGGCGGCACCGTCAGCGGCAGCTCGGCCTTCGAGCCCAACCAGGCCTCCTATCGGGGCGAACTGCAGAGCCTCGCGCGCACCAACGCCGAAGCCCTGCTGTTGATCGCCTATCCGGACGACGGCGGGCTGCTGATCCTCCGCCAGTCGATCGAGGAGGGCTTCTTCTCCAACTTCGTCTTTACCGACGGGATGAAGGCGACGCAGGTAGCGACCGACTTCGCCCAGTTCCTCGAGGGCTCGTTCGGCACCGCACCCCGCGCCGAGGAGACCGACTTCGGGGCGGCCTTCGCCACCGCCTACGAGGACGCGTACGGCGAGTTGCCGCCCCTGCCCTTCATCGACAGCGCCTACGACGCGGCAATGATCCTGATGCTGGCGGCCGAGCAGGCGGGCTCCGCCGAGGGATCGGCGATCCGCGACGCGATCCGCAGCGTGGCGGGAGCACCCGGCGAGATCGTCGGGCCGGGCGACTTCGCCCGCGCCAAGGAG
>JBMCMJ010000196.1:0-5336 GCA_048615135.1 Pseudomonadota bacterium | reverse complement strand
CTGGCGGAGGGAACGGGATTCGAACCCGTGAGGAGTTGCCCCCAACACGCTTTCCAGGCGTGCGCCTTAAACCACTCGGCCATCCCTCCGGCAGGTCGAGTGTTTAGCCATGCGCTTTGCCCCTTGCAACCGACCGTCGCTCGAGGCACCGACGCGCCATGCGTACGCTCATCGCCTTCCTCGGAAGTCTCCTCGTCTTCTTCGGCGTCGCCTGCCTCGTTGCCGAGGGCCTGCACGTCGTCGTCGGCGACGCGAGCGGCTGGCTCAGCCTCGGCCGGGTCTGGGATGGCGTGCACGGTGCCAGCCTGGAGAGCCTGCGGGCGGGGATCGAAGGGACGCTCGGTCCCGCCGCCTGGACGCCGCTCTCCTGGCTGCTGACCCTGCCGAGCTGGCTCGTGCTCCTCGCCCTCGGCCTGCCGCTCGCGATGCTCGGCCGCGGCGGGCGCGAGCGTAGCGGCTTCGGCTGACGGGGGCCGCCGCCGCGACCTCGCCCAAGGTCCGAAGGGTGCCTGCTTGACCTTCCACGAACGGGAAGGTGCATCCTGCCCGCCGACTGATCGAACGCCGAGCGGGACGACCGACATGGACCTTCTCCAAGCCACGACGCGGCAACTCGCCCTGCCGGTTACCGGGATGACCTGCGCCGGCTGCGCCCGCCGGGTGGAGCAGGCATTGTCGGCAGCCCCGGGGGTCGAGACGGCGAGCATCAATCTCGCGCTGGAACGAGCCGACATAGCGTTCGATCCGAGTGCGACCGACCCCGCTCGCCTCGTGGCCGCCGTGGAGGCGGCCGGCTTCGGCGTGCGCTCGAGGCCGATCTCGCTGCGCCTGCACGGCATGACGTGCGCTGGCTGCGCCCGGCGCATCGAAGGTGCCCTGGCCGCCGTGCCGGGCGTGGTGGACGTCTCGGTCAATCTTGCCTTGGAAACCGCCGAGATCCGAGCCATTCCGGACGCGGTGACCCCGTCTGATCTGGTGGCGGCGGTGCGCGCCACGGGCTTCGATGCGGCACCCGTCGACGCCGCGGGCCCGGCAGTCGAAGCCGAGGACGGGCGCCGTGACCTTCTCGAACTCGCCGTTGCCGCCGCGCTGACTCTGCCGCTGGTCGTCCAGATGGTGGCGATGACTCTCGGCCTCGGCTGGCACCTGCCGGCCTGGGGCGAATTCGCCCTCGCCGCACCCGTGCAGTTCTGGATCGGCCGGCGGTTCTACCGGGCCGCCTGGAAGGCGACCCGCGCCCGGTCCGGCAACATGGACCAGCTGGTGGCGCTGGGGACCACCGCCGCCTTCGCCTACAGCACTTGGCTGCTGGTCACCCAAGGGGCAGGGGCCGCGGGCCATCTCTACTTCGAGGCCTCGGCGGTCATCATCACCCTGGTTCTGATGGGCAAGGTGCTCGAAGCGCGGGCCAAGCGCTCGGCTGCCTCGGCGCTCCGCGAGTTGATGGCGCTCAGGCCCGACCGGGCAGTCGTGCTGCGCGGCGGCAAGGAAGTGGAGGTCGCCATCGACGAGGTGGCGGTCGGCGACATGGTGGTGGTGCGCCCCGGCGAGCGGCTGCCGGTCGACGGGCGGATCGTCAGGGGCGAGAGCGAACTCGACGAAAGCCTTCTCACGGGCGAGAGCCTGCCGGTCGTGCGCCGTGTCGGCGATCAGGTGGTCGCGGGCGCGATCAACGGTCCGGGCCTCCTGCGCATCCGCGCCGAGCGGATCGGCCGCGACACGACGCTCGCCCGGATCGGTGAACTCGTCGCCCGTGCGCAGACCGGCAAGGCGCCCATCCAGCGGCTGGTCGATCGGGTGAGCGGCATCTTCGTGCCCACCGTCCTGGCGCTCGCGGCGCTCACGCTGCTCGGCTGGTGGGGGCTGGGCGGCGGCTTCGAGCAGGGGCTGATCGCCGCGGTCTCCGTCCTGGTGATCGCCTGCCCCTGTGCCCTCGGGCTCGCCACGCCGACCGCCCTCGTCGCCGGGACCGGTGCCGCGGCCAAGGCGGGCATCCTGATCCGCGACATCGACGCCCTGGAACGGGCGCACGGCGTCGACGTGGTGGTGTTCGACAAGACGGGCACGCTCACGATCGGCAAGCCGACGCTGCAGGCGGCAACCCCTGTGGCCGAATGGGATCGGACGTCGCTTCTGCAACTCGCCGCCTCGGCGCAGGCGGGCAGCGAGCACCCGCTCGGCAAGGCGGTGGTGGCGGCGGCCGAAGCCGAGGGACTGGCGCTCACCGCGCCGGAGACGTTCACGGCGACCGTCGGTGAGGGGATCGCCGCCACGGTGGCCGGGCACGCGGTGCGGATCGGCCGGGCGCGCTTCGCGCTCGACGCCGCGGTACCTCCGAGCGAGGCCGAGCGCTGGGAAGCCGAGGGGGCCACGGTCGTCTGGGTCGCCGTTGACGGCGCGCTCGCCGGGTGGCTGGCACTCGCCGACGCCGTGCGGCCGGACGCCGAGGCAGCGATCGCCCGGCTCCATGCGCGCGGCGTGCGCACCGTGCTGCTGACGGGCGACAACGAGCGCACCGCGCGGCATGTGGCCGGTCTCTTGGGTATCGACGAGGTGGCGGCCGAGGTGCGGCCCGACGGCAAGGCCGCCTTCGTGCAGGATCTGGTGGCCCGGGGCCAGCGGGTGGCCCTGGTCGGCGACGGGGTGAACGACGCCCCGGCGCTGGCCGCGGCCGATGTCGGTATCGCCATGGGCACGGGCGCCGACGTGGCGCTCGAGACCGCGGGCGTGACCCTGATGCGCCCGGCGCTCGGCCTCGTTCCGGCCGCCCTCGAGGTCGCGCATGTGACGTGGCGCAAGATCCGCCAGAACCTCTTCTGGGCCTTCGTCTACAACGTCATCGGCCTGCCGATCGCCGCCTTCGGCTTGTTGAGCCCTGCCTATGCGGGTGCCGCCATGGCCCTCTCGTCGGTCAGCGTCGTCACCAACTCGCTCCTCTTGAAGCGCTGGCGGCCATGAACATCGGCGAGGCGGCGAAGCGGAGCGGCCTGCCGGCCAAGACCATCCGCTTCTACGAGCAGATCGGCCTGATCGCGCCGAGCCGCCGGCAGGACAACAACTACCGCGACTACGACGAGCAGGACGTCCACCGACTGCGCTTCGTCGCCCGCGCCCGCGCGCTGGGCTTCGGCGTCGAGCAGTGCCGCGAGCTTCTGGCGCTCTATGCCGACCGCGCGCGGGCGAGCGCCGACGTCAAGGCGCTGGCACTCCGCCACATCGGCGAGATCGACGCGCGCATCGCCGAGCTGGAGGCAATGAAGGCGACGCTCCGCACCCTCGCCGAGCGCTGCCAAGGCGACGAGCGCCCCGACTGCCCGATCCTCGAGGGGCTGGCACGATCCGCCGGCTGAGCTAGGCTCGCCCGCACCGGAAAGCGTTCGGAGTTGTCGATGCAGGTCAAGGCGGCGGTGGCGTTCGAGGCGGGCAAGCCCCTCTCGATCGAGACGGTGGAGTTGGACGGACCCCGGGCGGGCGAGGTGCTGGTCGAGATCAAGGCGACCGGCATCTGCCACACCGACGAGTTCACCCGCTCGGGTGACGACCCGGAGGGCCTCTTTCCGGCGATCCTCGGCCACGAGGGTGCAGGCGTCGTCGTCGAGGTGGGACCGGGGGTGACGAGCGTGGCACCGGGCGACCACGTTATCCCGCTCTACACGCCCGAATGCCGCGAGTGCGAGTACTGTCTCAACCCCAAGACCAATCTCTGCCAGTCGATCCGCGCGACCCAGGGCCAGGGCCTGATGCCCGACGGCACCTCGCGCTTTCGCCTCGGCAAGGAGATGATCCGCCACTACATGGGCTGCTCGACCTTCGCCAACTACACCGTCCTGCCGGAGATCGCGGTGGCGAAGGTCAGGAAGGACGCCCCCTTCGACAAGATCTGCTACATCGGCTGCGGCGTCACCACCGGCGTGGGTGCGGTGGTCAACACCGCCAAGGTCGAGCCCGGCTCCAACGTCGTCGTCTTCGGCCTCGGCGGCATCGGCCTCAACGTCATCCAGGGCGCGCGCATGGTGGGGGCCGACATGATCGTCGGCGTCGACCTCAACCCCGCCCGCGAAGCCCTCGCCCGCCGCTTCGGCATGACCCACTTCGTCAACCCGAAGGACCTCGGCGACAAGGACATCGTCCAGGCGATCGTCGAGCTGACCAAGGGCGGCGCCGACTACAGCTTCGAGTGCATCGGCAACGTCACCACCATGCGCCAGGCGCTCGAGTGCTGCCACAAGGGCTGGGGCGAGAGCATCATCATCGGCGTCGCGGGTGCGGGCCAGGAGATCGCCACGCGCCCCTTCCAGCTCGTCACCGGCCGGGTCTGGCGCGGCACCGCTTTCGGTGGCGCCCGTGGCCGCACCGACGTGCCGAAGATCGTCGACTGGTACATGCAGGGCAAGATCGAGATCGACCCGCTCATCACCCATCACCTGCCGCTGGAGCGGATCAACGATGCCTTCGACCTGATGCACCGGGGCGAGAGCATCCGCAGCGTCGTGGTCTATTGAGCGGGGAGGGGGGTCGATGACGTTCGAGGTACTGGCCCGGCACCGGGCGCATGGCGGCGAGCAGGGGGTCTACGCCCACCGCAGCGAGGCAACCGGCACGCGCATGGAATTTTCCCTCTTCCTGCCGCCAGAGGCATCCGCCGGCCCCGTGCCGCTCGTCACCTACCTCTCGGGGCTCACCTGCACCTGGGAGAACGTCACCACCAAAGGCCAGTTCCAGGCGGCCGCCTCCAGCCTCGGCCTCGCCATCCTCTGCCCGGACACCAGCCCCCGCGGCCTCGACCTGCCGGGCGAGCACGGCGACTTCGACTTCGGCTCGGGAGCGGGCTTCTACGTGGACGCCACCCAAGCCCCCTGGCACCGCCACTACCGCATGGCCAGCTACGTCCACCAGGAACTGCCGGCCCTCATCGCCGGCCTCTTCCCGCTCGACCTCGCCCGCCGCGGCCTCACCGGCCACTCGATGGGCGGCCACGGCGCCCTCACGCTCGGCCTGAAACACCCCGAAACCTACCGCTCGGTCTCGGCCTTCGCCCCCATCTGCTCGCCCATGCGCTGCCCCTGGGGCCTCAAGGCGCTCATGGGCTATCTCGGCAACGAACAGCGCCCGCAATGGCGCGCCTACGACGCCACGGCACTCCTCGAAGACGGCCGCCGCCGCGACGAGATCCTGATCGACATCGGCACCGCCGACCCCTTCCGCGAAACCGAACTCAAACCCGAACTCCTCGAACAAGCCGCCGCCGCCGCCGGCCAGCCGCTCACCCTCCGCCACCAGGACGGCTACGACCACTCCTACTACTTCGTCGCCACCTTCCTCCCCGAACACCTCGC
>JBMCMJ010000195.1:0-5363 GCA_048615135.1 Pseudomonadota bacterium | reverse complement strand
GGGCGGAAATTTTGGCGGAGCCCCTGCCCGACGATCCGGACCTGTTCTGCGTGACGACCGCGATGCAGCACTACGCCCGCACGGTGGCCCTCGCCGCCAGTGGCGACGTCGAGGGGGCCACGGCCGAACGCGGGCGCTTTCTCGCCGCCCGTGACCGGGTGCCGGAGAGCCGCATACTCTTCAACAACACCTGCTTGGCCATCCTCGAGGTGGCGGAAGCGATGCTCGAGGGCGAACTCGCCTATCGCAAGGGTGCGCACGACGAAGCGTTCGAACGGCTGCGCCGCGCGGTCGCCCTCGACGACGCGCTGCCCTACGACGAGCCCTGGGCGTGGATGCAGCCGACCCGACACGCGCTCGGCGCGCTCCTGTTGGAGCAGGGGCGAACCGACGAGGCGGAGGCGGTCTACCGCGCCGACCTCGGCCTGGACGGCACGCTGGCGCGCGCCTGTCAGCACCCGGACAACGTCTGGTCGCTGCACGGCCTCCACGAATGCCTGGTGCGCCGCGGCGCCGAGGTCGAGGCGCGGATGATCCGCCCGCGGCTGGACATCGCCCGCGCCCGGGCCGACGTGCCGATCCGCGCATCGTGCTACTGCCGGGCAGCCGCCTGAAGCCGAGCGGGGCTCTTGACCGCGGCCCGTGGCCCGGCGACACCGCCGGGCCATGCAGCTCCCCTCGATCCTGACCGACCGTCTCCGGCTCGACCGCGCCGCCGTGATCGCGCTCCGCGCGGTCGAGCCCGAGACGGCACATCGCCTCGCCCTCGAACTGCTGGCGCGGCTGCCCGCACCCGCCCCCCTGGCCACCCCGTCCCTGACCCGCCGCGTCGCCGGTCTCGACTTCGCCAATCCCCTCGGTATCGCCGCTGGATTCGACAAGAACGGCCTCGTCTTCGAACGGCTGCTGGCCTGGGGCTTCGGTCACGTCGAAGTGGGCACGACGACCCCCCTGGTGCAGACCGGCAATCCGCGTCCGCGGCTCTATCGATTGACGGCCGACCGCGCCGTGATCAATCGGATGGGCCTCAACAACGACGGCCACGCCGCCCTGGTCCGGCGCCTCGAGCGGCGCGACCGACGAGCGGGCATCGTCGGGGTCAACATCGGCTACAACAAGGAGACGGTGGACCCGATCGCCGACTACGTGCTGGGCGTGCGGGTATTCGCCGAGCTCGGCGACTATTTGACCATCAACGTGTCCTCACCGAACACGCCGGGGCTACGCGACCTGCAGCACGGTCAGGCTCTGGAGCGGGTGCTCGGCGCGGTCCTCGACGAGCGGACGCGCCGCCACCCCGTCCCGATGTTCCTCAAGCTGGCCCCCGATCTGACGCCCGGCGAGATCGAGACGATCCTGCGCACGGTCAATGCCAGCGACATCGATGGACTGATCGTCGCCAACACGACGATCGCCCGTCCACCCGAACTGAGCGCCCGCCACCGGCACGAAACGGGCGGTCTGAGCGGACGTCCCCTGTTCGAGCCGTCGACGCGCCTCCTGCGCACCGTGCGGGCCGCCCTCGCGGCCGACAAGGCCCTGATCGGCGTCGGCGGAATCGAGGACGCGGCTACGGCGCGCGCCAAGCTCCGGGCCGGCGCCGACCTGATCCAACTCTACAGCGGCCTGGTGTTCGGTGGCCTCGGCCTCGGCCGGCGTATCCTGGCGCAGCTTGCATCGTCCGAGGACTTGTCCTAATCTGCGCGCGTGGTGATTTGAGCCGGTCGGCTTGCAGGCCACGTTAAACAAGCTGCTAAAAGACCGGGGGCAAAGGTGGCTCCGGTCTCGACCGGGGCCTTTTTTTTGATTGCCCGAGACGGCGAAACGGGCGGGAGGAAAGAACGATGAGCACCGCTTGGCGTGCCCGCACCCAGATGATCCACGGCGGCCTGGAACGGTCGCCGTTCGGCGAGAGTTCGGAAGCCCTCTTCTTGACGTCGGGGTTCGCCTATGCCCGCGCCGAGGACGCGGAAGCCCGTTTCAACGACCAGGACCCCGGCTACATGTACAGTCGGGTCGGCAATCCGACCGTGCGCGGCTTCGAGCGCCGAATGGCCCTGTTGGAAGGAGCCGAGGACGGTGCTGCCACCGCCACCGGGATGGCGGCGGTTACCGCGGCCCTCCTCAGCCACCTCCGGGCCGGTGACCGGGTTGTGGCGGCGCGCCTGCTGTTCGGCTCGTGCCATTGGGTGGTGAGCGAGTTGCTGCCGCGCTTCGGGATCGAGGTGGAGCTCGTCGACGGCGCCGACCTCGAGGCGTGGGCGCGCGCCCTCGCCCGGCCGGCGAAGATCGTCTTCTTCGAGACGCCCGGCAACCCGACCCTCGAGCTGGTCGATATCGAGGCGGTCGCCGAGATGGCCCATGCGGCCGGCGCCAAGGTCGTCGTCGACAACGTGTTCGCCACCGCGCTGCTGCAGAAACCGCTGGAACTCGGCGCGGACATCGTCGTCTACTCCGCGACCAAGCACATCGACGGGCAGGGCCGCTGCCTCGGCGGGGTGATTCTGTCCGATGCGCGCACGCGCAAGGAGACCGTCCACCCCTTCCTCAAGAACACCGGGCCGGCGCTGAGCCCGTTCAACGCCTGGGTCCTCTCCAAGGGGCTGGAGACGCTGCCCCTGCGGATGAAGGCGCACGGCGAGGGAGCGAGCCGGGTCGCCCACTTCCTCGAGGCGCACCCCGATGTCGAGGGCGTGTTCTGGCCAGGATTGCCGTCGCACCCGCAGTTCCACATCGCCACGCGGCAGATGCAGGGCGGCGGCAGCCTGCTCGCCTTGCGGGTAGGCGGCGGCAAGGCCGGCGCCTTCGCGGTCATGAACGCGCTGCGCCTGATCACCCTCTCCAACAATCTGGGCGACGCCCGTTCGCTGGCGACGCATCCGGCCACCACCACCCATTCGAAGGTGCCGGAGGACCAGCGGGCGGCCCTGGGCATCACCGACGACCTGATCCGCCTGTCGGTCGGCCTCGAGGACCCGGAGGATCTGATCGAGGACCTCGATCAGGCGCTGGCCCGGGCCCGATGCGGTCGGGGGGCGACCGTGACGTCGGGCATCGCCGCCGCCTGAACCGCGTCGACCGCGGCGCGCAGGCTCGCCTCGAAGTCGGGCGCCTCGTACAGCGAGCGATGCGAAGCCCCCGCGAAGGAACGGTAGAACACGGGCCTTGCCAGGGCGGTCAGCAGCGCGCGCGTCCGATCGGGCGGCACCACCTCGTCGGCCCCGGCCGCCAGCACGGCGACCGGCACCGAGCGCTCGCCGAGCTTGGCCCGGCTGTCGAAGCGGTGTTTCAGCAGGCGCTGGACCGGCGCCCACCAGTAGCGCTGCCGCCCCACCTCCAGGATCGAATCGAACGGGGTGACGAGCACGGCCCCCGCCAGCGGCCGGCTCGCCGCCAGATGCGCCGCCACCCCGGAGCCGAGGCTGAAGCCCATGGCCACCGTCGGCGCGTTGCCGAGCCGGGCCACCGTCTCGTCGAAGACGATCTCGGCATCGCTGCACAGCGCCGCCTCGCTGGCCCGCCCCTGGCTCGGCGCGTAGCCGCGATAGTGGAAGACGACCACGTGCCGCTCCGGCAGGCACTCGTGCAGATGCACCGCAAGATCGCGCGCGTTGTGGCAGTTGCCGCCGAAGCCGATCACCAGCCCCTGCGCCGCACCGTCGCGCGGCCGCAGGTGCACGCCGCGCACCACCGTGTCCGGTGCCACCTCGATCTGCCAGTGGCTCGCCCCTGCGGGCAAGGGCCGCGTCGGCGGCGGTGTGGCATGCGCCGGAAAGACCAGCCGGTCCTGCAACGCATAGAGCGCGCCGACCGCCGCCGTATAGCCCGCCGCCGCACCCCAGATCAGTGGAATCATCGTCCGCTTCCCGCCCTTTGCCCGGTCGAGGCCAGGGCGGGCACCCATGCCGCCACCGCCGCCGGCAACGCTTTCAAGGTGGGGATCAAGACGTCGGGCGCAAGCGCGGCCAAAGGCTCGTGCGCGTAGCCGCCGTCGACCAGCACGAGACCGGTGCCGGCGGCCCGGGCGGTCCGGGCGTCGATCGCGCTGTCGCCGACGAAGAGGCTTCGTTCGGGCGGCACGCCCAGCCGGTCGAGCGCGAGAAGCAGGGGCGCCGGATCGGGCTTGCGCACGGGCAGGCTGTCACCCGCCACGACCACCGGCAGCAAGGGCGTGATCCCGAGAGCCTCCAGGATGACTCCCGTGTGCCGTCCGGGCTTGTTGGTACACAGCCCCAACCGGTGCCCCGCCTCGGCCAGCGCCTCCAGGGCCGAGCGGGCACCCGGCAGGAGTTCGGTCGAAACGCAGGGCCGCTCCAAGTAGAGTGCTCGGAAGCGTTCGCTCAGGCGCTCCAGTTCCGACGCCCCGAGGGGCGTGTCCGCCGCGGCGAACAGCCGTTCGACCAGCCGGCCGACCCCCTCGCCGATCATGCCGCGGACCGCCGCGAGCGACGGGGGCGGCAGGCCCTCCTCGGCGAGCAGCCGGGCGGCCGCGGTGTGGAGATCGGACGCGCTGTCGATCAGCGTGCCGTCGAGATCGAAGACGACGGCGGTGGGCAGCCGAGCCATGCACCTCTCCAGCGGGTTGTGGCGCCCGGGCATCGCCGGGCCCGGACGCGGCGCTCCGCCGCGTATTCCCGGTTGCCATCTTGGTCCAAGGGTGGGAGATAACCCCACCAGGAAGGAAGTGGAGGCCTAATCCATGGCAAAAGTCCTCATCGGCGACGACCATCCTTTGTTCCGGGAAGCCTTGCGGGTGGCGCTCGGCGATGCTTGTGAAGGTGAGGACAACACCATCCTGGAAGCGCAGGACATCGCAGGCATCAAGTCGCTGGCAGCGGAAAACGAAGATCTCGACCTGATCCTGCTCGACTTGAAGATGCCCGGCGTCTCCGGCTTTTCAGGGTTGGTCGAACTGAAGCAGAGCCATCCGGACATTCCGGTCGTCGTGGTCTCGGCGACCGAGGAGCGCGCGACGATCCGCGAGGCGATCGCCTTCGGCGCCGCGGGCTTCATCCCGAAATCGCTCGGCCGCCACGAGATCGCCGAGGCGATCCAGAGCGTGCTGGACGGCGAGTTGTTCGTGCCGCCCCACGCGCGCATGGACGACGAGCCGACCGACGAGGAAAAGGAGCGCCTCGCGATCGCCAAGCGGATGTCGACCCTGACGCCGCAGCAGATGCGCGTCCTCTCCCTGATCGCCGAAGGCAAGCCGAACAAGATCATCGCCTTCGAACTGGACGTCGCCGAGACCACGGTGAAGGCGCACATCACGGCCATCCTCCGCAAGCTCAAGGTGCACAGCCGCACCCAGGCGGTGCTGGCCGCACAGACGCACTTCTCGAAGGAATCGATCCCGAGCTGAG
>JBMCMJ010000194.1:0-5391 GCA_048615135.1 Pseudomonadota bacterium | reverse complement strand
TCCCAGGTGACCAGGAACAGCGCGAACCCCGTGAGGAGGACCGCGACGGTGAGGAGAAGCCAACGGCTGAAGGCGGACATGGGCTCCGCATCGGCAGGGGGAGGGCAGAAACGCGACGAGGCGGCTCGAGACCCTTGTCAGTCGGGGCCTCGGTGCGCTTATATCCGGCCACAACCGCGGGTACAACGGGCGCCGACCAAGGTGGACGAGGATGGCAACGTGACGGCCGGGGTACCGCCGGCGCACGGGCCGATGCGCCCGGTCGTGCTGGTGGGCTTGATGGGTGCCGGCAAGACGGCCGTCGGCAAGCGCGTGGCGCAACGGCTCGGGGTGGCCTTCGTCGACAGCGATCACGCGATCGAACAGGCCGCCGGCATGACCATCGCCGACATCTTCGAGCGCTACGGCGAAACCGAGTTCCGTGCGCTCGAGCGCCGGGTCATCCAGCGTCTGCTCGTCGACGGTACGGCCGGTGTGGTGGCGCTGGGGGGCGGCGCGTTCGTCGACCCCGAGACCCGTGCCCTCGTCCTGGATCGAGGGCACGTCGTCTGGCTGAAGGCGGATGTCGATGTCCTCGTGGAGCGGACGGCCAAGAAGCCCGGCAAGCGTCCGCTGCTCGCGACCGGCGATCCGCGGGTGATCCTGGCCGAGCTGTCGGCCCGCCGTGAACCGTTCTATGCCATGGCGCACGACATCGTGGTCAGCGGCACCGGGCCGCTGGCATCGGTCGTCGCCGAGGTAGCGGCGAAGGCAGGGGCGACGGGAGGGCCAGCTTGACCACCGACGGGTGCGCCAGCGTACGGGTCGATCTGGCGAAGCGCGCCTACGACGTCCGCATCGGCACCGATCTGGTCGATCGTGCCCCGGCGCTGATCTCCGAGGCGCTCGGGGCCGCACCCCTGGTCGTGATCGCCGATGCGGCCCTGGAGGCGACCCCGCATCTGGCCCGCCTCCACCGCGCGCTCGAAGCCGCCAGGGTCGACGCCCCCGTGTTCGACGTCCCCTCGGGCGAAGGCTCCAAATCGCTCGCGACCTACGGCCGGCTGCTCGACGAGGTGTTGGCGCTCCGTCCGGACCGCTCGACGGTGATCGTGGCGGTGGGCGGCGGGGTGGTCGGCGATCTGGCCGGGTTCGTCGCGGCGACGCTCCTGCGCGGGGTCCGTCTCGTGCAGATCCCGACCACGCTCCTCGCCCAGGTCGACAGCTCGGTCGGCGGCAAGACGGGCATCAACAGCCCCCATGGCAAGAACCTGATCGGCGCCTTCCACCAGCCCTCGCTGGTGCTGGCCGACCTTTCGACCCTGGCGAGCCTGCCGCCGCGCGAATTGCGGGCGGGCTATGCCGAGGTGGTCAAATACGGCCTGCTGGGCGACGCGCCCTTCTTCGCCTGGCTGGAGGCGAACGGGGCGCGGGCGCTCGCCGGCGACCCGGACGTGCTCGCCCACGTGGTCGAGACGGCGGTGCGGGCCAAGGCCCGGATCGTCGTCGCCGACGAGGAGGAGCGGAGCGACCGCCGCGCGCTGTTGAACCTCGGCCACACCTTCGCCCACGCCTACGAGCGTCTGACCGGCTTCGGCGATCGCTTGCTGCACGGCGAGGCGGTGGCCCTCGGCATGGTCCGGGCCTTCGAGTTGTCGGTCCGGCTGGGCCTCTGTCCGGCGGCCGATCTCGTGCGGGTCCGCCGCCATCTGGAAACCGTCGGCCTGCCGGTCGATGCGCGCGCCGTCGGCGACTTCCCCCCCGAGGCGATGCTCGAGGCGATGCGCGGCGACAAGAAGGCCGTCGGCGGACGCTCGACCTTCATCCTCGTGCGGCGGATCGGCGAGGCCTTCGTCAGCCGCGACGTCGATCCCGAGGTGCTCGTCGAGCACCTGCGGGATGCAACCTGATCGATACGGACTCGATGATCACATCCCTGGTTATCCTACTCGCCCTCCTGGTTCTTTCGGGCCTTACCTCGGGCACCGAGACGGCGATGACCGCCGCGTCGCGCGCCCGGATCACGACCCTTGCCAACGAAGGCAATCGCCGGGCCCGGATGGTGCGCTCGCTGATCGAGGATCGGGAGCGTCTGATCAGCACGCTTTTGATCGGCAACAATGTCTGGAACATCGTTGCCGCGGCGCTGGCGACCGATTTGTTCCTCCGTCTCGTCGGTGAAGCGGGCGTGGCGGTGGCATCCCTCGTCATGACCACGCTGATCGTCATCTTCGGCGAGGTGCTGCCCAAGACCTATGCCATCCGTCACCCGGAATCTTATGCGATGACCGTGGCGCCGGCGGTGCGCGTCGCGGTGTTTCTCGTCACGCCGATCAACCGTGTCTTGGGCTGGCTCATCAACTTCTTCCTGCGCATGGTCGGCGCGCCCACCACCGCCTCGCCGCTGTCGGCCGCCTACGACGAACTGCGTGGCGCCATCGAACTCCACAGCGAGGAAGGCGGCATCGGCAAGCACGACAGGGATATGCTCGGCGGCTTGCTCGATCTGGTCGAGGTGCCGGTCTCCGACATCATGACCCACCGCCGCGACATGGTGACGATCGACGCCGACGCCTCGCTGACCGAAATCGTCGCGTTGGTCGAATCCAACCCCTACACCCGCTACCCGGTCTGGCGGGGCGAGCCCGACCAGATCATCGGCATCCTGCACGCGCGCGACCTCCTGGTGGCGGTCAAGCGCTCGGCCGGCGACGATGCGTCGATCGACGTGGCCAAGCTGCTCGGCGAGCCCTGGTTCATCCCGGACACCACCTCGCTCAAGCACCAGCTTTTGGCGTTCCGCCAGCGCCGCAAGCACCTGGCGCTGGTGGTCGACGAGTACGGCTCGCTCATGGGGCTGGTGACGCTCGAGGACATCATCGAGGAGATCGTCGGCGACATCGTCGACGAGAAGGACGTCGAGGTCTCGGGCGTGCGCCACGAAGCCGACGGCTCGCTGGTGGTCGAGGGACGGGTGACCGTGCGCGACCTCAACCGTCAGTTCGAATGGCGCCTGCCGGACGACGAAGCCGCGACCATCGCCGGGCTGGTCATTCACGAGGCGCAGCAGATCCCCGAGATCGGCCAGAGCTTCACCTTCCACGGTTTCCGCTTCGAGGTGCTGGGCCGCGAGGGGCATCAGGTGACGACCCTGCGGATCGTGCCCCCGGCCTGAGTGTCTCTGTCATCGAACCGTCACGGAGCTGGATTACCACCGAGGCCGGCGGTCGGATGCCGCATCCCCGGACCTTTCTCACGCCGCAACGGGAGACACCCATGCCCATCAAGCTGCTCCTGGGCGCCACGGCCCTGGCCCTGGGCCTTGCCGCAGCCCCGGCGCTTGCCGCCTCCGGCAAGCTCGTCCTCTACACGAGCCAGCCCAACGCCGATGCCCAGGCCACGGTCGACGCGTTCGTGGCGGCCCATCCCGACGTCGAGGTCGAGTGGGTGCGCGACGGCACGACCCGCATCATGGCCCGGGTCCGCGCCGAACTGGCGGCGGGCGGAACGCCGGCCGACGTCCTGTTGATCGCCGACACGGTGACGATGCAGGGCCTCGAGCAGGAGGGGCTCTTGATGGCGCATCCCGACGCACCCGTGGCCGGTTACGCGCCGGGCCTGCACGATCCCGACGGCCACTTCTTCTCGACCAAGCTGATCACCACCGGCATCGTCTACAACGAGGCGGCACCGATGCAGCCGACCTCCTGGAAGGACCTGGAAGGCGAGGCGGCCGAGGGCCAGATCGCCATGCCGAGCCCGCTCGCCTCGGGGGCGGCCGTGATCCACTTGACCACCCTCGCCGAACACCCGGATCTCGGCTGGGCGCATTTCGAGGCGCTCGCGGCCAATGGCGTGATGCCGCAGGGCGGCAATGGCGGTGTCTTCCAGGCGGTCGCCACCGGCGAGAAGCTCTACGGCATCGTCGTCGACTTCCTGCCGATCCGCGAGGCGGCGAAGGGCTCGCCGGTCCGGTTCGTCTTTCCCGAGGAAGGCGTGTCCGCGGTCACCGAGCCCGTGGCGATCCTCTCGACCACGCAGAACCCGGACGCGGCCAAGGCGTTCGTCGACTTCCTCCTCTCGCGCGAGGGGCAGGAGTTGGCCGCGAGCCAGGGCTACCTTCCGGCCCACCCCGACGTGACGCCGCCCGAAGGCTTCCCCGCGCTGAGCGAGATCGAGGTCCTGACGACCGATCCGGCGGAGGCCTTGGCCAACGAGGAGGCCAACCGCGAACGCTGGATGGAGATCTTCGGCCTCTGAGGCCGGGTGCCGCTTCTCCATGCGCATCGTCTTGCGGGGCGAGGGGCTGCTCCTCGCCCTGCTCGTCCTTCTGGTCGGTCTGCTCTGCCTCTGGCCCATGCTCCGCCTCGTCGTCGAGGCGGCAGCCCCCGGGGGCGTGCTCGACTTGAGCCTGGCCGAGCGCGTGCTCGGACGGCGCGCGACCTGGAACGCGACCCTCAACTCGCTCGATGTCGCCTTCTGGTCGGCGCTACTGGCCCTCGTCATCGGCTCGGCCTTCGCCATTCTGGTGGGGGCCACCGACGTGCGGTGGAGCACGCTGCTGGTGTTCGGCTTCGTCCTGCCCCTGATGATCCCGCCGCCGATCACGGCCCTGAGCTGGACCCAGCTTACCGGCCCGGGCAGCCCGCTTCTGAACGCCCTCGGCATCGCCCCGCCGCCCGGCACGCCCAACCCGCTCTATTCGCGCGAGGGCATCATCCTCTTGATGGGCGTGCAGCACGCGCCCTTGGTGTTCCTCACCGTCCGGGCCGCCCTGGTCAGGCTTCCGGGCGATCTGGTGGAGAGCGCCTACACGATGGGCGACGATGCGTGGCGGGCCTTGCGCCGGATCGTGCTGCCGCTGTTGGCGCCGGCGATGATCGCCGGCACGGCGCTCGCCTTCGTCTCCTCGATCGGCAATTTCGGCATCGCCGCGTTCATCGGCATTCCCGCCGGCTTCACGCTGCTTCCGGTCCTGATCTACCAGCGGCTCGCCAGCTTCGGACCGCAGGTGATCGGCGAGGTCGCGGTGCTCTCGGTGCTGGTCGGGCTGATCGCGTTCTCGGGCGTGCTGGTCCAGATGTGGCTCCTGGGACGTCGCGACGTGGCGACCCTCGAAGGCGGCGGCAAGTCCTATCATCTGCCGCTCGGCCGCGCCCGGCCGCTGGTCGAGGCCACGGCGTGGCTGGTGGTGCTGGGGCTGCTCGTGCTGCCCCTCGTGGCGCTCGTCACCTCGTCGCTGGTGCCGGCCTACGGCGTGCGGCTGACCGCCGAAACGGTCAGCTTCGCCAACTACGCCGAAGTGCTGTTCAACCAGAGCGTGACGCGACGGGCCTTCGTCAACTCGACCGTTCTGGCGGCGGGGGCAGCCTTCACCCTGGCCCTGTTGGCCCTGCCGCTCGGCTACTTCCT
>JBMCMJ010000193.1:0-5415 GCA_048615135.1 Pseudomonadota bacterium | reverse complement strand
ATGACGACCAGATAGAACACGACAACCGCGACGCTCAGCCAAGTACCACCGACACCCAGCACGGCCAGCAGAGGCGTCAGAACGGCGATGGCCAGAAGGACGAGGCCAACGCGGCGTAGCCACGCGCGCGCCCCGTCCCCGAGGCCGAGCCACGTCCACAGCAGGCTGTTGAGCAGGCGAAAGCGGGCGTCCGGGCTGAAGAGAAGGCGTAGGCTGGTCTCGGAGCCCGGACCACCCGAGATCTTGGTCGCGAGTTGCCGCAACTCTTCGAAGGCATCCGGGCGATTGCCGGTCTGCCGACCGTATTCGGCGGCGGCGGCCACCCCGGCGGCGATGGCGCCGGCCGAGGCGCCGCCGACGTTCACCAAGCGATAGGTTTCGGCGAGGCCGTGGATGATCCCCGGGTAGATGACGCCCGAGGTGATACCGCCGCGCAGGATCAGGTCACAGGGCGGCTTGGCTCGCGGGTCGTTCATGACCTTCTCCTCCTCCCGGCGCTGACGCGTCTGTGCCGCACATCATGACGCGAACCGGTCGGGAGGGGAAGAAGGCGTCAGGCGGCGAGGCCGGGCGGCAGCGGCTCGCCGAGGTCGCGCAGGCGACGGGCGAGACGAGCGAGTTGGCGATCGAGCTCCGCATGATCGGAGGGTGCCAGCCGCGGTCCCGGCCGGCGGATGGCAGCCGAGGCGATCAGCCCGCGGCGGCGGTAGATCTCCTTGCGGATGGCGAGGCCCACGCCCGGCTGCTGCTCGAGCCGGATCAGCGGCAGATGCGCGTCGAACAGATCCTCGCCCTTCTCCGGCTGGCCCGCTTCGAAGTAACGGCAGATGCCGACCAGGGCCTCGGCGAAGGCGTAGCCGGTCATGCAGCCGTCGGCGCCGAGATGCAGCTCCGAGGCGAGGAACAGGCCGCCATTGGCGGTGAGGATGGAGACGCGGCGCAGCTTGCCCTCGCGCTCCAGCTCGCGGATCCGGGCGAGCTTGGCGAGCCCCGGCCAGTCCTCGTGCTTGAACATGATGATCGACGGGCAGCGCTCGAGGATGCGCTGGTAGGTCTCGACGGTGAAGTTGACGCCCGTGGTCAGCGGATAGTCCTGAAAGCAGATCGGCACGTCCGGGCCGAGCGCTTCGGCCGCCTCGACCATGTAGGCCTCGACCGCGGCATCCGTCTTCAGTCCCTGCGCGGGCGCCAGCATCACCCCGCCCGCACCCGCCCGCATCACGGCCTGGGCGCGCTTGACCATCGGCAGCATACCCGGCGCGGAGACGCCCACCACCACCGGCACCCGCCCGTCGACGCGGGCGAGGAAGCGCTCGGTGATGGCCTGGCTCTCGTCGGGCAGGAGCTTGGTCGCCTCGCCCATGATCCCGAGGATGGTGAGCCCGGCTGCCCCGGCCTCGAGGTAGCCGTCGACCAGCCGGTCGATGCTCGCCATGTCCACTTCGCCCGTTTCGGTGAAGGGCGTGGGCGCGATCACGAAGGCGCCTTTGCTGTGGACATCGATGCGCATGGCTCTCCCCCGAAGCAACGTCTCGTCGCCGTGCGGCTTGCGCGATCCGGCGGCACTTGGCAAGCACGCGTCGTGCAAAGGAGACCCGATCATGCCCATCTACGCCCTCGACGACCACGTGCCCGAGATCGATCCCACCGCCTGGATCGCGCCCACCGCGGTGCTGATCGGCAAGGTCAAGGTCGAGGCCGGCGCCACCATCTGGTTCGGTGCGGTGCTGCGCGGCGACAACGAACTCATCACCATCGGCCGGGGCAGCAACGTGCAGGAAAACTGCGTGATGCACACCGACCCGGGCTTTCCCCTGACGGTCGGCGAGGACGTCACGGTCGGTCATCTTGCCATGCTGCACGGCTGCACGATCGGCAACGGCAGCCTGATCGGCATGGCCGCCATCGTCCTCAACGGCACCGTGGTCGGCGAGCGTTGCCTGATCGGTGCGCAGGCGTTACTGCCGGAGAACCGCACGATCCCCGACCAGAGCCTCGTGATGGGCGCGCCCGGCAAGGTGGTGAAGGAGATCACCACGGACCAGGCCCAGCGGATGGCTCGGGGCACGCGCACCTACGTCGAACGCGGCGAACATTACCGTCGAGGACTCCGGGACATCGGTTGAGGTCGGGATTCCACAACCGATCGGACGAGCGTCGAAGGGGCGTTGCACAACCGGACAGTTGGGGTCAGAAGGGATTCCGCCTGAGGGCCACCGAGGTCGGGCAGCGGTAACGGCTGGTCGGCCACCACGAGAGGACCGACGACCATGCCCCTTCGCTCGACCCTTCGGACATCATTGGCCGCCGCTGCGACCGCACTGCTCCTGTCCGGAACCGCCATCGCGCCCGCCTCGGCCGAGACCGTGCTGCGGGCCACCATGCACGCGGATGTGCGCACGCTCGACCCGCACTGGACCACCCAGACCATCGCCGGCATCCACGGCATGCTGGTCTACGACACGCTGTTCGGGGTCGACGACGACGGGGTGCCGCATCCGCAGATGGTCGGCGACTACAGCGTCAGCGACGATGGTCTCGTCTACGAGTTCACGTTGCGCGACGGTCTCGCCTTCCACGACGGCCAGCCGGTAACGACCGCCGACGTGATCGCGTCGCTCCGCCGCTGGGGGGCGAAGGACCAGGCGGCCCGCGCGATGTTCGCCCATGTCGACAGCCTGGAGGCGGTCGACGACAAGACCTTCCGCATGGTGTTCGACGCGCCCTACGGCCTCGTCCTCGACACCCTCGGCAAGACCGGCACGATGGTCCCGATCATCATGCGCGAAGAGGATGCCTCGACGGCGGGCGACGAGCAGGTCACCGAGGCGATCGGCTCCGGCCCCTTCATGATGAAGAAGGACGAGTGGGTGCCGGGCAGCCGCACCGTCTACGTCAAGAACCCGAACTACGTCCCGCGCGCCGACGGCACGCCGTCCGGCTTCTCGGGGCCGAAGATCCCGAACGTCGACCGGATCGAACTGGTCTGGATCGACGACAGCCAGACCCGCCTGCAAGCCCTGATCGCCGGTGAGATCGACCTCTTGGAGCAGCCGGCCGTCGACTTCCTGCCGATCCTGGAGAGCGATCCGAACATCGAGGTGATCCGCACGGGCACGGTGGACAGCCACTGGGGCACCATTCGCATCAATCACCTGCACCCGCCCTTCGACAAGCCGGAAGCCCGCCAGGCGCTCTATCATCTCGTCAACCAGGAAGACTACCTGCTGACGATCGTCGGCAATCCCGACTACTTCCGCACCTGCTACAGCTTCATCACCTGTGGCACGACCTACGAGGACAACACCGGCGCCGAGCAGATCTCGGACTACGATCCGCAGAAGGCGTACGAGCTGCTCAAGGCGGCCGGCTACAACGACGAGCCGATCTACGTCCTGGCGGCGACCGACCACCACACGATCACCCCTGCGGCGCAGGTCCTGCTCAACGCGATGCGCGAATCGGGCATCAACGTGAACCCGGTGTCGATCGACTGGGGCTCGGTGGTGGCGCGCCGCTCCAACCGCGAGAAGCCCGAGGACGGCGGCTGGCACATCTTCGTCACCACGTCGTCGGGCACCACGTCGCTCAACCCGGCGCTCAACACCTGGCTGGGTGCGGGCTGCGAGGGGGCCAATGTGGGCTGGCCGTGCGACGAGGAACTGGAGCGGCTGCGCGGCGAGTTCGCCTTCGCCCGCACCGTCGAGGAGCGCAAGGAGGTGGCGCAGCGGATCCAGGAGCGCGCCGTTCACGTGGTACCCTACATCAGCTTCGGGCAGTGGACACAGCCGATGGCGTATCGCTCCGACCGCATCGCCGGGATCGTCCCGGTGACCGGCCTGACGGTGCTCTGGAACATCGAGCGGGTCGACTGAGCCCGACGCCCGTGTCTCGAAACCCCGGCGGCATCCGCCGCCGGGGCCTTGCTCGGAAAGCGTGATGACTGCCTACATCGTCCGCCGGCTGCTCGCGACCATCCCGGTGATGGCCGTCGTCACCATCTTCGTGTTCCTGCTGCTGCGCCTCGCCCCGGGCGATCCCGCCGCCTTGATCGCCGGGGATGACGCCACTTCGGCGCAGATCGACATGATCCGCCAGCAACTCGGCCTCGATCTGCCGATCTGGCAGCAGTTCGTCATCTGGATCGGCGAGATCCTGCGCGGCGACCTCGGTGTGTCGATCTTCTCCAATCTGCCGGTCACCACCCTCATCGCCCAACGGCTCGAGCCGACGCTGATGCTGATGGCGGCCACCCTCGGCCTCGCCGTCCTGCTGGCCATCCCGCTCGGGGTGATCGCCGCGTGGCAGGCCCGCACCTCGATCGACCGTCTGGTCATGCTGCTCTCGGTGTTCGGCTTCGCGGTGCCGGTGTTCGTCGCCGGCTACATCCTGATCTGGGTGTTCTCGATCGAACTGCGCTGGCTGCCGGTCCAGGGCTACACCCCCCTGGAGGACGGTCTCTGGCCCTGCATCCGCAGCCTGATCCTGCCGGCAATCGCGCTGTCCGCCACCTATGTCGCGCTGATCGCGCGGATCACCCGCGCCTCCATGCTCGAGGTGCTCTCGCAGGACTACATCCGCACGGCGAACGCCAAGGGCCTGTCCACGCCGCGGGTTCTGCTGCTCCATGCCCTGAAGAACGCATCCGTGCCGATCGTCACCGTCATCGGCATCGGCATCGCACTGTTGATCTCGGGCGTCGTGATCACCGAGACCGTCTTCAACATCCCGGGCCTCGGCCGGCTGACGGTCGATGCGGTGCTCAAGCGGGACTACCCGATCATCCAGGGGCTGATCCTGCTGTTCGCCTTGATGAAGGTGCTCATCAACCTCCTGATCGACCTCTCCTACGCCTTTCTCGACCCCCGCATCCGCCACTAGGATCAGCGCCCGATGCGCCTCTTCTCCGCGACGCTCGCCACCGAAACCAATACCTTCGCCCCTCTCCCCACCAGCCTGCGCGCCTTCGAGATCAGCGTCTGGCTGCGGCCGGGCGAGCACCCGAGCGATGCGCCGCGCATGTGCACCGCCCCGCTGTTCGTCGCCCGCCAACGCGCCGCCAGGGACGGCTTCACGCTGATCGAGGGCAGTTGCTTCGCTGCCAGCCCCGCCGGCACCGTCAACCGCGACGCCTACGAGACGATGCGCGACGAAATCCTGGGGCAGTTGCGCTCAGCCCTGCCGGTCGACGGCGTCGTGCTGGGGCTGCACGGGGCGATGGTGGCCCACGGCTACGACGACGTCGAAGGCGACATCCTTACCCGCGTGCGCGAGATCGTCGGCCCCGACTGCGTGATCGGCGTCGAGTTGGACCCGCACTGCCACATGACGGTCGAGCGCGTCGAAGCGGCCGACATCATCGTCTGCTACAAGGAATTTCCCCACACCGACGTGGTCGAGCGCGCCGAGGAACTG
>JBMCMJ010000192.1:0-5436 GCA_048615135.1 Pseudomonadota bacterium | reverse complement strand
TTGGTGCTGGGAGCGGGGGTCATCGGCGTCACCAGCGCCTATGCGCTGCATCGCGCCGGTCACGAGGTGGTGCTGGTCGAGCGCAACGCCACCCCCGGTCAGGAGACCAGCTGGGGCAATGGCGGCATCATCCATACCAGCGAGGCGGGCCCCTGGTCCGAGCCCGGTGCGTGGCGCGAGGTGCTGCGCTCGATCGGCCGCGAGGACGCGCCGCTGCTCCTGCGCTCGAAGGCGCTCCCCAGCCTCTGGCGCTGGGGACCGGCGTTCCTCAGGGAATGTGCGCCGGCACGCTTTCGCCGGAACCTGCATGCCAATCTGACGCTCGCCGTGGAGAGCGTGGCGGCACTCGAGCGCATCCGCGCCGAGACCGGCATCACCCACGACGAGGTCACCCGTGGCACGCTCGAAGTCTGCCACGATCAGAAGACCCTCGACCATCTGGTCCACAAGCTGCAGCCGCTCGCCGAGCACGGGCTCAGGTTTCGCGTGCTCGACCGGGCGGCGGCGACGGCGCTGGAGCCGGCACTGGCGAGCGCCAGCCAGGACGTGGTGGGTGCTGTCCATTTCCACGCCGACCAGTCGGGCTGCTGCGAGACCTTCACGCGCCGGGTCGCCGACTGGCTGGTCGAGCGCGGGGTCGAGTTGCAGGGTGGAACGACGGTCCGCCGGCTGCTGGTCGAGGAGGGGCGGATCGTCGGTGCCGACACCGACCGCGGCGTGCTGCGTGCCGATGCGGTGGTGGTGGCGCTCGGCCCCTGGAGCCGGCCGCTGCTCCGCACGGTGGGGGTGGAGGTGCCGATCTATCCGGTCAAGGGGGTGTCGATCACCATGGACCGCAGCCCCTGGCCGGACGGGCCGACCATGACCGTACTCGATCACGGCTGGTTCTTCGCTCTCACGCCGCTCGGCGACCGCCTGCGCGTGGCGGGCTCGGCGGAGTTCACGGGCGGCTTCGACGCCACGCCGGCGCCCGGCCGGATCAGGGCGATCCTCGATCGGGCGGTGCACGTCTTTCCCGCTCTTCGGGCCTGCGCCGAGGCCCCCGGCCGGCGCGACTGGGCGGGCTTTCGCCCCATCGTGCCGTCGGGCGTGCCGCTCGTCGGCATCGAGCCCCGGCCCGGCCTCTGGCTCAACGTCGGCCACGGGCATCTGGGCTGGACCCTGGCCTGCGGCAGCGCGGAGCGGCTCGCGCGGGCGATCGGCGGCCACAACGCAGCCCGGACGGCCTGAGGAGAGCAGACCATGATCCGCGTCGGCGCCCCCATCCTGATCCTCACCGGTGCCGGCATCTCGGCGGAATCGGGGCTGGCTACCTTCCGCGGCGCGGGCGGCCTATGGGAGGGGCACCGGCTGGAGGACGTGGCCACCCCCGAGGCCTTCGCCCGTGATCCGGCTCTGGTGCAGCGGTTCTACAACCTCCGCCGCGCGCAACTGCGCGATCCGGCAATCCGTCCCAATCCCGCCCACGAGGCGTTGGTGCGCCTCGCCCGCGCCTGGCCCGGACCGGTCACCCTGGTGACGCAGAACGTCGACGACCTGCACGAGCGGGCGGGCCACGCGGGCGTCGTGCACATGCACGGCAGCCTGGGCCGCGTGCGGTGTCTCGCCTGCGACGCCGAGAGTGCCTGGCGGGAGGATGTCGAGACCCGGTCCGCCTGCCCGTCCTGCTCCGCACGGGGCCGGCTGCGGCCGGCGGTCGTCTGGTTCGGCGAGATCCCGCAGCATTTGGAGCGCATCGCCGACGAACTCGCCGCCTGCGAACTGTTCTGCGCGATCGGCACCAGCGGCGTGGTCTATCCCGCGGCCGGCTTCGTTGCCGAAGCGCGCGCCCATGGCCGGGCGCACACGCTGGAGATCAACCTCGAGCCGTCATCGGTCCACTCGGTCTTCCACGAGGCGCGCTACGGACCGGCGAGCCGGCTGGTGCCGCAATGGGTCGACGAACTGCTGGCGCGCGCCGACGACTGAGTGGGCTGGTCAATCGTGGCCGCCGCCCTGTGCCGCGAACGCGCTCTTCTGGGCGTCGGTGGCTTCGGTCTGGTGGCGCTGTTTCCACTCGCCGTAGGGCATGCCGTAGACGATCTCGCGCGCCGTCTCGTAGTCCATCTCCAGGCCGCGCTCGTTCGCTGCCGCCGCATACCACTTGGACAGGCAGTTCCGGCAGAAGCCTGCCAGGTTCATGAGGTCGATGTTCTGCACGTCGGTCCGCTCGCGCAGATGCTCGACCAAGCGGCGAAAGGCGGCGGCCTCCAGTTCGAGGCGGGTCCGGTCGTCGAGGTGCATGGCGATCTCCCTGGTGATGCGGGTCGAAGTGGGCGCGGGCGGGCGAGCGCGCAAGGCTCAGAAGGGAAAGAACACGGGCACCGCCAGCAGGCAGACGACCATCGCCATGAGTTGCAGCGGCATGCCCACCTTGACGAAGTCGACGAAGCGGTAGTTCCCCGGACCCAGGACCAGCATGTTGATCGGTGAGGCGACGGGCGTGGCGAATGCCGTCGAGGCGGCGATCGCGACCGTCATCAGCAGCGGATGGGGCGACACGCCGAGCAGATCGGCCGAGGCCATGGCGACGGGGGCGACGAGCACCGTGGTCGCCGTGTTGGAGATGACTTGGCTCAGGATCGAGGTCAAAAGGAAGAACGCCGTCAGGATCACGATCGGCCCGAAGCCGCCGAGACCGCCGACGATCTGGTCGACGATCAGCTGCAGGGCGCCGGACTTCTCGAGGGCGGTGCCCATCGGCAGCATGGCCGCGATCAGCACGAGGCTCTGCCAGTTCACCGCCCGGTAGGCCTGGTTCATGTCGAGGCAGCGAGTGAGGACCATGCCCAACGCGCCTATGAACACGGCGATCACGGCCGGTACGAGATCGAGGGCGAGGAGCGTCATCATGCCGGCCAGCACCCCCATGGCATAGGGTGCGCGCGCGCGCGCCGGGATCACCTCCTCGGCCTCCTTCGGCATGCGCATGACGAACAGGTTGGGACGTTCGCGCTCCAGGTTGCGGATCGCGTCCCAACTGCCGCTCACCAGCAGCACGTCGCCGCCCTGGAGCCTGATCTGCTGCCGCGTTTCGTCCAGAGGCTTGCCACCGCGCATCACCGAGAGGACGGCAAGGCCGAAGCGCTCGCGCAGGGCGGCCTCGATCAACGACTGTCCGACCACACGCGAAATGGGCGAGACGAGCACTTCGACGACGCCGATTTCGGGGGCGGCGAGATCGCCGGCCCGGCGCGTCTCGGGCACGAGGTTCGTCGCCGCGACGAAGCCGGCGATCGCCGCCTCGTTGCCGGTGACGAACAGGACGTCGCCCGCCCGCAGGCGTTCGTCCACGGTTGCCGGGAGTTGGCTGACGCGGTGGCGCACCTCCCGCTCGATGGCGGCGATCGACACGCCGAAGCGTCGGCGCACCGCGCTCTCGCCGATGGTGCGGTTGGCCAATTCGCTCGTGGGCGTCACCTGCAGCCGGTAGAACTGCCCCGACAGCTTGTGGTCCGCCAGGATATCGCCGACCGAGAGGGGCTTGCCCGCAGTCGAAGCCGCGGGAGTACCGCTCAGGAGCTTCGTGCCGACCAAAATCATGTAGGCGATGCCGACCACCAGCACGAGTGCGCCGATCGGGGTGAAGTCGAAGAAGCTGAAACCGTCGAGCCCGGCGCGGGTCAATTCCCCCGCGACGACGAGGTTGGGCGGGGTGCCGATCAGGGTCAGCATGCCACCGATCATCGCCCCGACCGCCAGCGGCATCAACAGACGCTGGCGGGAGATGCCGGTCCGCTGGGCGAGGCCGAGCGCGATCGGAATGAACACGGCAACCGCGCCCGTCGAACTCATGAAGGCGGAGAGCAACGCCACCGCCGCCATCATCAGCGCGATCAGGCGCGCTTCGGTGCCGCCGCCGTGGCGCACCAGCCACGCGCCGACGGCGTGGGCGACGCCCGTCCGGTAAAGCGCTTCGCCGACCACGAACAGGCCGCCGATCAGCACGACGACCGGGTCACCGAAGCCGGCCGTGGCTTCATTCGGGGTGATCTGGCCGCCGAAGAACAGCGCCAGCAGCATCAAGAGGGCGGTGACGTCGAGCCGGAGCTTCTCGGTAACGAACAGAACGATGGTGACGAGAAGGACGACGAGAACGTAGGCGGCATCCGGGCTCAACGGCGCTTCCGGTAGGCGAGGTCGGTCAGATCGACATCGAGCGGAACAGACGCTCGACGTCCGCACGGTGGCAGAGTTCGGTGCCCGGCGTCATGGCGGTCGCGGCCCCGGCGGCAACCCCGAAGGCGAATGCGCGCTCCTCCGGCTCGCCGCGGGCGAGCGCCAGGGTCATCGCGGCGAGGAAGGTGTCGCCGGCACCGACGGCACTCTTCACCGGCACGTCCGGCGAGGCCAGAAAGACTTGGCCCCCCTTGTGGGTCAGCAGCGCGCCGTCCTTGCCGAGCGTGACTGTCAAAAGCTGCACCTTGCCCGCGTCGACGATCTCGCGCGCGGCCGCCTCCAACGCGCCGCGCTCCCGCAGGTCGCGGCCCATGGCGCCCTCCAGTTCACCGACGCTCGGCTTCACCAGATAGGCGCCGTGCTCCAGGATCCGGCCCAGCGCCTCGCCGGAGGTATCGGCGACGAAGCGGGCGTTCTTGGCCGCCGCCGCCTCGGCGACGCGGGTGTAGAAGCTCGGCGGCACGCCGCGCGGCAGGCTGCCGCTCGCGAGCAGGTAGTCGAAGTCGAGCAGATCGAGGAACTCGAGCGCCGCGCGCCATTCGCGTTCGCGGATTTCGGGGCCTTCGGGCGTGAAGCGGTACTCCATGCCGGTCGAGTTCTCGTAGACGACGTGGCTCACCCGGGTCTGGTCGTCGAGATAGATGCGGTGGAAGCGAAGCCCCGCCTCGCGCACCAGTTCGTCCAGCACGTTCCCGGAGACGCCGCCGGCGAGATAGACCGCAAAGGCGCGCCCACCGAGTTCGGTGATGACCCGTGCCGCATTGATCCCGCCGCCGCCGGGCTCGAACCGTTCGGTGGAGGTGCGGATCTTGCGCACCGGTTGGATTTTCTCGGCCGAACTCGAGGCGTCGACCGCCGGGTTCAGAGTCAGGGTGACAATCGCCTTCACGTGCCTCTCCCGGAGCGGTGGTCGGTTCTCTTGGCCTTGCGGGAACGGGAAGCCAAGGGGCCAAAAGCTCCCCCCTGGATTTCGTCCTCTCTTCCCCCGCTCTAACGTTGGCACCGGCTCCTTGCCAGTGCGACCAGCGATGGAGGCTCCATGACCGACGACGGCCGGCACGGCGTGACCGCCGGCAGTGCACAGCAAAGAGGGGTCCGCCCGGCCGCGCTCGTGCAGCGACGCATTCGATGGATTCGGCCGTCGGGCAGAAGGCGGGCAGAAGAAGCAGAACAAGACAGGGGGCTTTTGGCCCCCTGGCCCCCGGCTGACGGCAGAGC
>JBMCMJ010000191.1:0-5436 GCA_048615135.1 Pseudomonadota bacterium | reverse complement strand
TGTCGAGCAGCAGATAGGGTTCGGGCAGCGGCCGCCCGGCACGCACGAACGCATCGCGCAGCAGGAACGGGTTGAGCGCCGGCAACTCGTCCAGCAGGTCGAGGACCGTCTCGTCCTCCATGAGGCTTTCGTTGAAGGCCCCGGAGTTGTGCGTTCGTCCCTCGTAGAGCCGGCGGAGGTTGTCGCGGGTGTAGATGATCGCTTCGCCGCCGTCGGCCGGCCGCTTCGAGTCGTAGGGCAGGTAGAGGAGGGTCTGGGTCGGCCGCTTGCGGCTGGTGCGACCGGGCGCGGGGCGGGCGTGGCCGCGATGGTCCAGATGCTTGAGGATCACCGAGCGGTTGAGAAAGGGCGTGCGGAACAACCGGTCCGCCGGATCGCCCGCGTGCTCCAGGCGCAGCGTGGTGTCCAGAACGTTGAGGTTGCGGGACGGTCCGGCGGCCAGAAGGATCCGCAACTGCGTTCGATCCATCTCAGCCCTCCAGGTCCGCCAGATGAAAATCCTTGAAGGTGTCGAAGGCCGGCAACCGGTAGGGCCAGTCGGCGAGGGGGGCGTGATAGGCGTAGACCGCCTCCCGCAGGGTCGTGCGGACCAGCGTCGCGGCACAGCGGAACCGCAGCGCCGGAAAGCCCTCCTGGCTGGACACGTCGAGCGTGATGCTCGGCGGCGGCGCGTGATCGCGGCCGCAGCACAGGAGACGGATATGGTCGCTCGACATGTCGAGGACGGGTCGCTGGGTCCCGTCGACCCGGACGTCGAGCCCCTCGACGACGTAGCGTTGGGTGCGGCGCCGCTCGGCTGTCATCGGTCTCGTCCCTCGTCGCGTTCGGGCGAGTCTAGGGCGGCTTTCTCGAGGTCGGGTTAACGGATCGGGCCTTCGGTGTTGCCGGATCGTCCACGCCCACGCGCCGGATGCGCAACCCGGTACCTAAGAAGGGTGGTTCCGGGCATTGTCGTGGCGTCTGGCCGCGCCCGACATCGCCGGACTTCGGCTAATAACCTGTCATGCGGTGGACGAGCCGGATGCGGGTGATGGCCCGCCCGCGACGGGAAGGAACGCGATGTTGCGACGGCGTTGGGTGGTCGAAGGGCGGGGACGGATTTGGGGCATCGTTTTGGCGTTGGCGGTGGTGGTGCCGGTGACGAGTGCGCCCGCGACGGCCCAGGAGGCCGCCCGCCCGGCGGTCGGGGTGGCGCCGGTGGCCCTGCAGGACGTCACCCCCAAGGCGCGTTTCACCGGCCGCGCCGAGGCGATCGACCGGGTCGAGCTTCGCGCCCGCGTGCAGGGCTTTTTGCAGGAGCGGGGGTTCGAGGAAGGGCAACGGGTCGAGGCGGGTACGCTGCTGTTCGTCATCGAGCAGGCGCCCTACGAAGCGGTGCTGGCGCAGCGCCGAGCCGAACTCGCGAGTGCGGAGGCCGAGGTCGAGACGGCAGCACTGCAACTGGAACGCGGCGAACAGCTCCTGCGCGGCAACAACATTCCGGCCGCGGAGGTCGACGAGCGGCGGGCCCGATTGCTGGTCGCCGAGGGCAAGGCGATGGAAGCCGACGCGGCGGTCCGCGCGGCCGAGATCGATCTGGGCTACACCGACATCACCGCGCCGATCACCGGGCGGATCGGCCGTGCGGCCTATTCGGTCGGTGCCTTCGTCGGCCCCGAGAGCGGGGCACTCGCCACACTGGTCCGCCAGGATCCGGTCTACGTCACCTTTCCGGTCAGCCAGTCGATCATCACCCGCGCACGCCAGGAGGCGATCGCCGGGGGCGGCGAGTTGGACATCGTGGCGCGCGCCGAGCTGCCGACCGGCGAACTCTACCCCGCACCCGGGCGCCTGGCCTTCGCCGAGGTCGAGGTCCAGGCCGGTACCGACACGTTGACGCTGCGGGCAACCTTCCCCAACCCGGATGGCCTCTTGATCCCCGGCCAGTTCCTCAACGTCGTGCTGGAACTGGGTGAGCCGGTGGAGGCCCTTGCCGTGCCGACCGCGGCACTGCTCGCCGATCAGGCGGGCCTCTACGTGCTGGTGGTGGGCGCGGACGAAGTGGTCGAGCAGCGGCGGGTGGAGCTCGGTTCGGCCGAGGGGGCCTCGACGATCGTGACGCAGGGCCTCCGCGAGGGCGAACTGGTCGTCGTCGAGGGCATCCAGAAGGTGCGCCCGGGCCAAGCGGTGACGGCGACGCGGGTGGCGGGCCTGCAGCCATGATCTTCGACGTCTTCATCAGCCGGCCCCGGCTCGCCCTGGTCGTCTCGATCGTCCTGACGCTGGCCGGCGGCATCGCCATCACCGCGATCCCGGTGGCGCAGTACCCGGAAATCGTGCCGCCCCAGGTGCAGGTGTCGGCCCGCTATCCGGGCGCTTCCGCCGAAGTGGTCGAGCAGTCCATCGCCCAGCCGATCGAGCAGCAGGTCAACGGCGTCGACGACATGATCTACATGAAGTCGGTCAGCGGCGCCGACGGCAGCTACAAGCTGACCGTGACTTTCGCCCTCGGCACCGATCCCGACATCGCCACGGTCAACGTGCAGAACCGGGTGGCGCTGGCCACCCCGCAGCTGCCCGAGGAGGTGCAGCGCCAGGGGCTGACGACCAAGAAGGTTTCCTCGGCGCTGTTGCAGGTCATCCAGCTCTATTCGCCGAACGGGACCTTCGACGAGCTGTTCGTCTCCAACTACGCGACGATCAACCTCGTCGATGCCTTGAAGCGGATCAACGGGGTCGGCGACGCGTCGCTGTTCACGCCGCTCGACTACGCGATGCGGGTCTGGCTCGACCCCGAGAAGCTGACCGCGTTCCAGCTGTCGCCGGCCGAGGTGGCGGCCGCCATTCGCAGCCAGAACGTGCAGGCCGCCGTGGGCCGCATCGGTGCTGCGCCGCTTCTGCCGGACCAGCAGGTGCAGCTGACCATCACCACCCAGGGCCGGCTGACCACCGTCGAGGAGTTCGAGCGGATCATCGTCCGCGCCAACCCGGACGGCTCGACGGTGACGCTCGCCGATCTCGGCCGGATCGAACTCGGCGCGCGCTCGGCGGATTCGAAGTCCCGCTACAATGGCGGGCCGAGTGCGGCACTCGGCATCTACCAGTCGCCGGGCGCCAACGCGATCGCCGTGGCCGAGCGGGTGCGCGCCGAGATCGACCGGCTGTCCGAGCGCTTTCCGGACGACCTCGCGGTCGCTGTCGTGTTCGACACGACCGTGTTCGTCGAGACCAGCATCGAGAAGGTGGTCGCGACGCTGATCGAGGCCTTCGCGCTGGTCGCCATCGTCGTGTTCCTGTTCCTCGGCAGCTGGCGGGCGACGCTGATCCCGATCATCGCCGTGCCGGTGGCGCTGATCGGCACCTTCGCCGTCATGCTGGCCATCGGCTTCAGCGCCAACACCGTCTCGCTGCTGGCGCTGGTGCTGGCCATCGGCATCGTCGTGGACGACGCCATCGTCGTGGTCGAGAACGTCGAGCGCGTCATGGAGGAGGAACCGGACCTCACCCCGGCCGAGGCGACCAGCAAAGCGATGGGCGAGATTTTCGGCCCGATCCTCGCCATCACCCTGGTGCTCTTGTCGGTGTTCGTCCCGGTCGCCTTCATCCCCGGTATCGCCGGCGAATTGTTCCAGCAATTCGCCGTCGCCGTGTCGGTGGCGATGGTCATCTCGGCGATCAACGCGCTGACCCTCAGCCCGGCGCTCTGCGCGCTGCTCTTGCGCCCGGGCATGCATGCGCACGGCTTCAAGAGCCGCATGGTGCAGGGGCTGGTCATCGGCCTGATCCTGGCGCCGGTGCTCTACGAGATCTTCCACGGCTGGCAGGGCCTGCTCTACGGTGTCCTGCTCGGCGCCGTGCTCGGCGTGATCGGCGGCCCGGTCAGCTGGTTCATCGACCGCACCCGCGACGGCTATGCCGCCGTGGTCAAGCGCCTCGTGCGGGTCTCGGCCGTGTCGCTCGCGGCGGTGGTGGCGGTGGGTATCGGTATCGGCGTGCTGTTCGAACGCACCCCGACCGGCTTTCTGCCCGCCGAGGACCAGGGCGCCTTCTTCGTCCAGATCCAGCTGCCCGAGGGGGCCTCGCTCAACCGCACCGAAGCCGTGGTCCGCCAGATCGAGACCATCCTCGAGCGCGAGGACGCGATCGTCGGCATCTCGTCGATGATCGGCATCGACTTTTTGAACAACCTGAGCAAGCCGAATGCGGGCTTCTTCATCGTCGGCCTCGCCGACTTCGAGGAGCGCACGAGCCGCGAGGAGGCAGTCGAGGCGATCATCGGCCGGGTGCAGAGGGAAATCCTGGGCATCGCCGCCACCAACGGCTTCGCCTTCAACCTGCCGCCGATCGTCGGCCTCGGCAGCACCGGCGGTTTCGAGTTCCAGTTGCAGGACCTTGCCGGCGGCAGCGTCGCCGATCTCGCCGCCGTCACCCGCGGTCTGCTCGTCGCCGCCAACCAGGACGAGCGACTGGCCGGCGTGTTCACCACCTTCGCCGCCGACACGCCGCAGCTCTACCTCGAGCTGGACCGGGAAAAGGCGCAGATCCTGGGCATCGCCGTGAGCGACGTGTTCGCGGCGCTCCAGGGCACGCTCGGCGGGCTCTACGTCAACGACTTCAACCTGTTCGGCCGGACGTGGCAGGTCAATCTCCAGGCCGACGCCCGCTTCCGCAACACGGTCGACGACATCGCCGCGATCAACGTGCCGAATGCCCAGGGGGAGATGGTGCCGATCTCGTCGCTCGCGACCGTGCGCCTGCAACTCGGTCCCTCGGCCATCACCCGCTACAACGGCTTCCGCTCGGTGACGGTCAACGGCGGGCCGGCGCCGGGGGTGAGCAGTGGCGACGGCTTGTCGGCCATGGAGGCGGTGGCCGACACGACGCTTCCCGCTGGCTTCGGCTTCGAGTGGACCGGCACGGCCCTGCAGGAAAAGGCCGCCGCCGGCCAAACAACGGTCGTGCTCGCGCTGGCACTCTTGTTCGCCTACCTGTTCCTCGTGGCGCTCTACGAGAGCTGGACCATTCCGGTGCCGGTGCTGCTCTCCGTCAGCGTCGGCGTGCTCGGGGCGATCTACGCCATCGGTCTCGCCGGGCTCGCGTTCGACGTCTACGCGCAGATCGGTCTCGTGATCCTCGTGGCGCTCGCCGCCAAGAACGCGATCCTGATCATCGAGTTCGCCAAGATCGAGCGGGAAAAGGGGCGGCCGCTCCTGGAGGCGGCGATCGACGGCGCGCGCCTCCGCTTTCGCCCGGTGATGATGACGAGCCTCGCCTTCCTCGCCGGCCTCGTGCCGCTGCTCCTGTCGTCCGGGGCCGGTTCCGCCAGCCGGCTCGCCGTGGCGCTGCCGGTCTTTGGTGGGATGCTCGCGGCCTCTGCCCTCGGCATCTTCCTCATCCCGCCGCTCTACGTCGCCTTCCAGTGGCTGCGGGAGGTGGTGAAGGGCGAACGGCGCCGAG
>JBMCMJ010000190.1:0-5511 GCA_048615135.1 Pseudomonadota bacterium | reverse complement strand
ACCCGATCGGCGGTGCCTTCGAAGTTCGCCCCGACATGGACGATGCGGTCGTCCGCGAACGCGACGTCCGTGTCCTGCAGGTAGACGTGGCGGGCTTCGGCGGCGTCGTAGGCGGCGACCCAGCTCGCGTTGCGGATGAGGGTGGTCGGCACGGGCGGCTCCCGGGAAAGCGGGGGCGGCAGGCGAGCCGCCGCCCCCGGGTCGGTCGGTCAGGCGGTCAGTTGACGAAGCGGATGTCGAGGCCCTTGTAGAGCCCGCAGCCGTAGATGTTGTGCGGCGTGATCGGGGCGAGGCTGGTCGACTGCGCGAGCGTCATCGGCTCGTGGTAGAGCGGGATCCACACCGCCGCCTCGTGGACTTGGCGGAGCACCTCGCCATAGGCCGAGGCGCGGGTTTCGTCGTCGAGGGCGGTCTTGCCCTGATCGAGCAGCTCGTCGGTGGTCGGATCGTTCCAGTTCATCCGGTTCGGCGTCGGCATGTTCTCCGAGCGGAAGTAGAGGTTCAGCGCGTCGCCGGCGGAGATGTAGGGAAAGCTCATGCCGAACACGTCGAACTCCTGGGTGGCGAGCTTGCCCCAGGCAACCGTCGGATCGAACAGCTGCAGCTGCAGATCGACGCCGATCTCGCGCACGTCCGCCTGCACCGCCTCGAACAGCTTTTGCCAGGTGGAACCGGTGAAGCCGTAGGCCAGGGGTGCGAGGCGCACGCCGTCCTTGATGCGGATGCCGTCGGCGCCGCGCTCCCAGCCGGCCTCGTCCAACAGGCGGTTGGCCGCCTCGACGTCGGTGCGGATCAGGTCGTCGTCGAGGTCGGCGTTCCAGTCGAGGGCCGACTGGTTGATGTAGGAGAAGGCCGGCTCGACCTCGCCGAAATAGAGGTTCTCGACGATCGCCTCCTGGTCGACCGCCATGACGATGGCGCGGCGCACCACGGGGTCGTTCACCACGTCCTTGTCGATCTTGAAGCCTATGAAATAGGTCCAGAACGCGGCATCCGACTGGTGGACGTCGACGTTCGGGGCGGCGCGCAGCATGGAGAGGGAGTTGTAGGGGACGTACTGGGTCACCTGCGACTGGCCGGTCGCGACCGCGGCCATGCGGGTGTTCTCCTCGGGCACGATCCGCCAGACGATCTGCTCGACCTGGGCCGGACCCTGGTTCTCGTAGATCGGCGGGCCCCAGCTGTAGGCGTCGTGGCGGTTCAAGACGAACGAGTCGCGCGGCGTCCAGCTGCCCCAGCAGAAGGGCCCGGTGCCGTTGAGGCCCTGCACGCCGAAGTCCTCGCCGAGTTCCTCCACGTTGGCCTGGTCGATGATCACGGCGAAGCTCTGGGTCAGCTGGTAGAGCAACTCGCTGAACGGCGCCGCCAGTTCGTACTCGACGGTGTAGTCGTCGATCGCCCGGATCTCCGCCACGTCGCCCGCACGCCAGCGGACCGGCGAGCGGGTCTCGGGGTCGATCCAGCGGTTCAGCGAGTAGACGACGTCGGCGGCGGTCATCGGCTTGCCGTCGCAGAACTGCACGTCGTCGCGCAGGTGGAAGGTGTAGGTCAGCCCGTCGTCGGAGACCTCCCAGCGGTGGGCGAGGCCGGGCGCGATGGTCTGCATGTCGAAGTCGAGGCTCACCAGGGTGTCGGCGAGCATGAACAGCACCTCCGACGCGCCGCGGGCGGTCGTGCGGTGCGGGTCGTAGCGGTCGCTGTCGACCTCGCGCACCACGGTGATGCTCTGGGCGCTGGCCGCGCCCGCCGCGAGTACGGCGGCGAGGCTCAAAACCGCGAGCCTCGTTCCCTTTCTGGTCCTGATGGTCATGCGTACCCTCCTCTGAACGTGGGCCTTCGGCCTTGCCGGGATCAGCTGCGAAGTCGGGGATCGAGGACGTCGCGGAGCGCGTCGCCGACGATGTTGGCGCAGAGCACGATCAAGAAGATCGCGAGGCTCGGCACCGTGGCGATGTGCGGGGCGAGGAACAGAAAGTCGCGGCCCTGGGCGGCCATCATGCCGAGTTCGGCGGTGGGCGGCCGGGCACCGAGACCGAGGAAGCTCAAGGCGGCGCCGATCAGGATCACCTGACCGAAGCGGAGCGTCAGGAACACGAACACGGTCGAGATGCAGTTGAGCGCCAGATAGCGCAGGATCAGCACGTGGTTCGGCAGACCCACCGCGCGGCCGCTCTCCATGTAGTCCTGGCCCATCACCACGACGGCGGCACCGCGGGTGACGCGGGCCACGTCGGGGATGGTGGCGATCGAGAGGGCGATCACGATGGCCGTCACACCGGGGCCGAAGATGGCGGCAACCGCGAGGCCCAACAGGATCGCCGGGAACGAGAGCAGCACGTCGACGAGCCGCATCAGATAGGGATCGGCTGCCCGAAAGAAGGCCGAAAGGAGGCCGAGCGCCATGCCGAGCAGGCCGCCGATGGCAACGCTGACCAGCCCCATCAGCAGGGTGAGCCGGGCGCCGTACAGCAGCCTCGTCAGGATGTCGCGGCCCTGGCCATCCGTGCCGAACAGAAAGCGCGGGTCGGCGCCATCGGCCCAGAACGGCGGCAGCATCGGCCGGCCGGCCGTTTCGAACGGCTGGAAGGGGGCGAGCAGGGGGGCGAAGATGGAGGCGACGGCGATGCCGACCAGGATGATGGCGGCCAGCATGGTGCCGCGGCCGCGCAGGAGCCGGCGCAGCACCGAGCGGCGGCGGGGGAGGGCATCGGCGACGACGGCGGCCATCAGCCGGCCTTCACGCGCGGATCGAGGGCCGCATAGAGCAGGTCCACGATCAGGTTGATGAGGATGAAGCCCAACGCCAGCACGAGGATGGTGCCCTGGGCGAGCGGGAAGTCGGAGGCGAGGATCGCGCCCACGGCCAGCCGGCCGACACCGGGCCAGGAGAAGATGGTCTCGGTGACGACCGCCCCACCCAGCAGATAGCCCGCCTGCAGGCCGATCAGGGTGAGGACCGGGATGAGCGCGTTTCTGAGCGCGTGGCGCAGCACCACCACCCGCTCGCGCAGGCCCTTGGCCCGAGCCGTGCGGACGTGATCGGCGCGCAGCGTATCCAGCACGGCGGTGCGGGTCATGCGGGCGACGGGGCCGACGAAGATCAGCCCGAGCGAGAGGGCCGGCAGCGCGATGTGGCGCAGCCCGTCCACCGTCCAGAGCGGCCCGCCGCGCCCGACGAAGGGCAGGAGCTGCCAGTAGAAGCCCAGATACTGCATCAGCAGGAGGGCGATGAAGAAGATCGGCATCGACACGCCCGCGACCGAGAAGGCCATCACCGCCTGATCCAACAGGCGGCCCTGGTTGACCGCGGCGATGGTGCCGAGCGCGATGCCGAGCGGGATCGACCAGACGAGGCAGGCGAACATCAGCTCGGCGGTGGGGCCGATGGTCCGCGCCAGCTCGTCGATCACCGGCACGTTGGAGATCATCGAGCGGCCGAGGTCGCCTTCCAGCACCCGGCCGAGATAGAGGAAGAACTGGACCAGCACCGGCTGGTCGAGGCCCATGTCGGCGCGGATCGCCTCGACCACGTCGGGCGGCGCCATCGGCCCCGCGAGCACCCGGGCCGGATCACCCGGCACGAGCTGGAGCAGCATGAAGCCCAGCAGCAGCACGCCGAACAGGACCGGGATCGACAGGAGCAGGCGGTAGGTGACGTGGTGCAGCACCGGCTTCAGTCCGCTCCGGCCCGGCGGTCGAACACCACCTCGCCGCCCTTGATGGCGAGTTCGCACGACGCCTGCAGCACGACCTCGGGCTCCACCTCCAACAGATCCGCGTCGAAAATGGCGAGATCGGCGAGCTGACCCGGCACGAGCCGGCCCTTTTCGCCTTCGCTGCGGCCGGCGAAGGCGCTGGCGGCCGTGTAGGCGTGCAGGGCTTCGGTCATGGTCAAGGTTTCGCCGCCGCCGAGCAGGGAGCCCTTCCCCGTGCGGCGGGTGACCATGCTGTAGAGATTGGGGAAGGGATCGACGTCGGTCACCGGGCAGTCGGTGCTGGCCGACGGATCGAGCCCGGCGGAAAGCCACGTCCGCATCGGATAGGCGGCCGCCGCCCGCGTCTCGCCCAGGACCTCGACGTAGAGATCGCCGAAGTCGTACATGAAGGAGGGTTGCGGTGCCGGATAGACGCCGAGCCGGACCATCCGCGCGATCTGCTCGCCCGTGCTGAACCCGCAATGTTCGATGCGATGGCGGCGGTCCGGCCAGGGCTTTGCTGCGAGCGCCTTGTCGTAGGCGTTCAGCACCTGCTCGATGGCCGCGTCGCCGATGGCGTGGATCGCGAGCTGATAACCGCGCTCGTGGTAGCCGCGGACGAGGTCGTTCAGAACCTCGTCGGGCAGCATGGTGATGCCGTGGCCGCCACCGACATAGGCTTCGACCATCGCCGCCGTCCGGCCGCCGGCGCTGCCGTCGGTGAAGATCTTGACCGGGCCGACCCGGAGATCGGCGTCGCCGGTGCCGGTGACGAGCCCCACCTCGTGGCACCGATCGGCGATGCCGCCCTCGCCGCCCAACAGGCAGAGGTCGACCCGCACCGGCAGGCGGCCGTCGCGCTTGGCGCGGAAATAGGCGCCGATCTCGGCGAAGCCCGCGCGCATGCCGACGGCCGCGTCCATCACGCTGGTCACGCCGTAGGACAGGCAGTAGCGCCCGGCCCGCTCGATGGCCTCGACGAGGTCGTCCTCGCTCGGCTCGGGCAGCACCGCCTTGACCCGGTCGCGGCCGTTCTCGGCCAAAAGCCCGGTGAGTTCCCCGTCCACCACCTCGATCAACCCGCCCGGCGGCGAGGGCGTCGAGGCGTCGATCCCGGCCCGTTGCAGGGCGAGCGAGTTGGCGACCGCCAGATGGCCGCAGGTGCGGATCAGGTAGACCGGATGGTCGGGCACCGCGCGGTCGAGTTCGGTGCGCGTCGGGTGGCGGTGCACGTCCAGCTTGAAGTGGTCGTAGCCGACGCCGATCACCCAGGTGCCCTGCGGCTGGCTGCGCGCCCGCTCCCGCAGCCGCTCCAAGAGCACGTCCAGGGTCGGCGCCGTCGCCGGGCGGACGTCGACCTGGGCCATGTAGAGCCCGAGCGGCAACAGGTGCAGGTGGACGTCGTAGAGACCGGGCGTGGCGAGGCGCCCGTCGAGTTCGACCACCCGGGTCTTCGGGCCGATCAGCGAGGCGATCTCGTCGTTCGCCCCCGCAGCGAGCACCTTGCCGCCGAAAGCGGCAAGGGCCTCGACCGTTCCCTCGGCCGCGCCGCACCAGATTTTGCCGCCCCTGACGACGAGGTCCGCCGCGATGGCCATGTGCCCTGGTCTCCGTTGGTGTACCGCCCCGTAAGGACGGCCGTAGCGCAACCGCTGATGCAAAGGCAAGGCCAGCCGCTCGGTGCACCCGCGCATCGGCAAGAACGGGGGGCTTTTGGCCCCCCGCGCCCCCCAGGCGACGGCGCTGCCGTCGCCACGTTCAAGTCCGACGGCCTTGGCCGTCGGTCGGGGGTGCAGGGGGCCAAAAGCCCCCTGCC
>JBMCMJ010000189.1:0-5536 GCA_048615135.1 Pseudomonadota bacterium | reverse complement strand
GACACGAGCGGGAGGGCACGCATGCGGCTGTTCACGGCCACGGTGGCAACCGAGACCAACACGTTTTCGCCCATCCCGACGTCGCTCGCGAACTTCCACGAGGCGTTCTACGCGCCGCCGGGCCACCATCCCGCGGACCCCAACTTGTGCACCGCACCGTTGGTCATCGGGCGTCGCCGCGCCCGCGCGGAGGACTTCGAACTCGTCGAGGGAACTTGCGCCTGGGCGGAGCCCGCCGGCACCTGCACCCGCGCGGCCTACGAGCACCTGCGCGACGAGATCCTGGACCAACTCCGGGCGGCGATGCCGGTGGACGGTGTCCTGCTCGGGCTGCACGGCGCGATGGTCGCGGACGGTTACGACGACTGCGAAGGCGATCTCGTCGCGCGGGTGCGCGAGCTTGTCGGCGACAAGGCCGTGATCGGTGTCGAACACGACCCGCACTGCCACCTCACGGAGAAGCGTCTTCGCGCCTCCGATCTCCTCGTCACCTTCAAGGAATTCCCGCACACCGACACGGTGGAACGGGCCGAGGAGGTGGTCGACTTGACGCTGCGTGCCATTCGCGGCGAGATCCGCCCGGTGATGTCGTGCGTCGACTGCCGGACGATCGCGAGTTTTCCCACCACCCGCGAGCCGATGCGCTCGTTCGTCGACCGGATCAAGTCGCTGGAGGGCAAAGACGGGGTGCTCTCGATCTCGATCGCCCACGGTTTTCCCTATGCCGACGTGCCGGAAATGGGGGCGCGCATCCTGGTGATCACGGACGACGCCAAGGCCAAGGGCGATGGTCTCGCAGCGGAACTGGCGGCCGACCTCGTGGCCATGCGCGGCAGGACCGCACCGCCCTATCTGACGCCCGACCAGGCGATCGACGAGGCGTTGGCGATGCGCGCCGACAAGCCGGTCGTCATCGCCGATCCGACCGACAATCCGGGCGGCGGGGCGCCGGGCGATTCGACCCAGGTCCTGGCACGGCTGCTGGAACGGCAGGTCGAGGGTGCGGTGCTGGGCCCCTTGTGGGATCCCATCGCGGTACGGTTCTGCTTCGCCGCGGGCGAGGGCGCGCGGCTGCCCTTGCGCTTCGGGGGCAAGACGGCACCGTCCTCGGGCCAGCCGATCGACGCCGAGGTGGAGGTGGTGCGCTGCGTCGCCGATGCGCACCAGAGCTTCGGCGGCGGCACGATGCCGTTGGGGGACACCGCCCGCATCCGGCTCGGCGGCGTCGAGGTGGTCTTGATCAGCAAGCGCACCCAGGCGCTCGGCCTGGACCTCTTTACGGGCGTGGGCGTGGACCTCGGCGCCCAACGCATCGTGTCGGTGAAGTCGACCAACCACTTCCACGCCGCGTTCGCGCCGATCGCCTCCGCCGTGCTCTACACCGACGGTGGCGGCCCGATCCCGCGCGATCCGCGCAAGGTTCCCTACATCCGCGTCGCCCGCCCGATCTGGCCGCTCGACGAGGTGGCGGAGCCGCGAGCGGTGCTGTAGGCGTGTCTCGACGGGAGGTCAGGGCACGCCGTGGGGGCTTCCTTCGCTGCGGCCCTCGTGAAATACAGGTGAACGGCTGTCCACCGGGGAGGATCAGAACATGAGAAGTTCCCGACGCTTCGTGCTCAAGGCCGGTGCCGGTTTCGGTGCCGTTTCGGCGTTCGGTCTGCCGAAGATCGCGCGAGCCCAGAACGCAGGCATCGTGCGCGCCGTCATGCACGGTGATCTGCGGGTCTTCGACCCGATTTGGACCACCGCCAACATCACCGCCTATCACGGCGCCATGATCTACGACACGCTGTTCGGGATCGACGCCAATTTCGAGCCGCAGCCGCAAATGGTCGATGCCTGGGAGGTGTCCGACGACCAGCTGACCTGGAGCTTCCGCCTGCGCGACGGCATCGGCTTCTCCGACGGCACGGCCGTGACCAGCGAGGACGTGGTCGCCTCGATCCGTCGCTGGGCCGCCCGCGATGGCGCGGGCCAGCACATGATGCGCCGCGTCAAGGATATCGTCGCCAAGGACGACAGGGTCTTCGAGATCCAGCTCACCGAGCCCTACGGCCTCGTGCTCGACGCGCTCGCCAAGACCTCGACGCCGCTCTGCTACATCATGCGCAAGGCCGACGCCGAAACCGACCCGAACGAGCAGATCACCAATTATGTCGGCTCCGGTCCGTTCCTGTTCAACCAGGACGAGACCCAGCCGGGCAATGTCTACGTCTACGACCGCAACCCGAACTACGTGCCGCGCAACGAGCCCGCCTCGGGCATGGCCGGCGGCAAGGTCGTGCGGGTCGAGCGGGTCATCTGGGAGAACATCGCCGACGAGCAGACCGCCATGGCCGCGCTGCAGACGGGCGAGATCGACTTCTACGAGACCCCGCCGATCGACTTCCTGCCGATGTTGCAGGCCGACCCCGGCCTGAACGTCCAGGTCCTGAACCAGTTGGGCAATGTCGGTCTCTGCCGCCTCAACTTCCTGCACCCGCCGTTCGACACGGTCGAGGCGCGGCTGGCGATGCTGCATCTGCTCGACCAGAACGACTTCCTGCAGGCGACCTTCGGCAACCCCGAATACTATCAGACCTGCGGGTCGTATCTTACCTGCGGGACGCCGATGGAGAGCGACGTCAACACCGACTGGTTCACGAACGGGCCGAACCCGGAGCGCGCCCGCGAACTGTTCCAGGCCGCCGGTTACGACGGCCGCCCCGTGACGGTGCTGCAGGCGACCAACATCGCCTTCATGAACAATGCGGCGCAGATCATCGCCGATCGGCTGCGGTCGATCGACATCAACGTCGAGCTGGCGCCGTCGGACTGGGGCGGCGTCGTCACCCGCCGCGCGGTCAAGGAAGCGCCGGAAAACGGCGGCTGGAACATCTTCGTTACCTGGGCGGGCGGCAACGCCACCTCCAGCCCGATCAACCTGTTCGGCCACGCAGCCACGGGCGAAGACGCCTGGTTCGGCTGGCCGAAGAACGAACGCCACGAGGAACTGCGCGACGCGTGGGCCGCGGCGCCGACGCTGGACGATCGTCTCGCCGTGACCCGCGAGATGCAGGAGAACGCCTGGAACTTCGTGCCCCACGTCCAGCTCGGCCAGTGGGTGCAGCCGGTGGCCCACGGCGCGAACCTGCAAGGTGTGATCTCGATCCCCGAGATCGTGCCCTTCTGGAACATGGAGAAGGTGGTCTGACGACCCGCTGCATCCTCTCCGGCCCGGAGCTTCGGCTCCGGGCCGCGTCGTTCCTGCTCCGGGTTCGCCGAGGCCGATGACCGCCTACATCCTCCGCCGCGTCCTGGCGACGATCCCCGTCATGCTCGTTGTGGCGCTGTTCGTCTTCCTGCTCCTGCATCTGTCGCCCGGCGATCCGGCGGCGATCATCGCCGGCGACAACGCCACGGCAGCGAACATCCAGCAAATCCGCGAGCGGCTTGGCCTGGAGGACCCGCTCTGGCAGCAGTTCGTCCGGTGGTTCGGTGGCGTGCTGCAGGGTGACCTCGGCGTGTCGATGTTCTCGAACGTGCCGGTGAGCGAGCTCATCCGGCAGCGGCTCGAGCCGACGCTGTCGCTCGCTGTCCTGAGTATCGGCTTCGCCGTCGTGATCGCCATCGCCGCGGGCGTACTCGCCGCCTGGAAGGCCGGCGGTGCCATCGACCGCTTCGTCATGGGCTTCGCCGTGTTCGGCTTTTCCGTGCCGGTGTTCGTCGTCGGCTACCTGATGATCTTCCTGTTCGCCATCGAACTCCGCTGGTTGCCGGTGCAGGGCTATTCGCCGATCGAGAACGGCATTCTGCCCTGGCTGCGGCACCTGACCATGCCGGCGATCGCCCTGGGCCTCGCCTACGTGGCGCTGATCGCCCGGATCACGCGCGCGTCGATGCTGGAGGTCCTGGCGGAAGACTACGTCCGCACCGCCAGGGCCAAGGGTGTGGCGAACGCGCCGTTGCTGTTGAAGCACGCGCTCAAGAACGCGGCCGTGCCGATCGTCACCGTCATCGGCATCGGCTTTGCCCTGGTCATCTCGGGCGTCGTCATCACCGAGACCGTCTTCAATATCCCGGGTATCGGCCGCCTCACGGTGGATGCCATCAACAAGCGCGACTACCCGATCATCCAGGGCGTCATCCTGGTCTTCGCGGCCGCCTACGTGCTCATCAATCTCGTCGTGGACGTGCTCTACACCGTCTTCGATCCGCGGATCCGCTACTGATGGCGACCGTCACCGCCCCGGCCGGGCCCACGCAGCGCCGCGGCTTCGCACGCTTTGCACGGCGCAACCCGACCATCGTCGTCGGCGGCGTGCTGCTCGGCTTCATGGCGCTCGTGGCCCTCTTCGCGCCCTGGATCGCAGGCGATCCGCTCGCCATCACGCCGGCCAACCGCCTGCAGGCGCCCTCGGCCGAACATTGGTTCGGCACCGACCATCTCGGCCGGGACATCTTCGCGCGAACGGTCTACGGCACGCGCATCTCGCTGCTGGTCGGCCTGTCGGTGGCCGTGGTCGCGGTCGGCATGGGGCTCGTGATCGGTCTGCTCGCCGGCTACTATCGCAAGCTCGACAGCGCCATCATGCGGGTCATGGACGGCCTGATGGCAATCCCGGCCATCCTCCTGGCGATCGCCCTTGTGGCGCTGACCAAGGCCGGCATCGGCATCGTCATCGTCGCGATCATGATCCCCGAGGTGCCGCGGGTCGTGCGGCTGGTGCGCTCGGTGGTGCTGAGTGCCCGCGAGCAGCCCTATGTCGAAGCGGGTGTGGCGGCTGCCAGTTCGGGGCTCAAGATCCTCGTCCGCCACATCCTGCCCAACACCGTGGCGCCGCTGATCGTCCAGGCGACCTACATCTGCGCCTCGGCGATCCTCGTGGAGAGTGCCTTGTCGTTTCTCGGCGCCGGCGTGCCGCCGGAAATCCCGACCTGGGGCAACATGATCGCGTCGTCGCGGCTCTACTTGCCGATCGCTCCGTGGACGGTCCTGGTGCCCGGCGTCAGCCTCGCGCTGGTGGTGCTGGCCATCAACCTGATGGGCGACGGCTTGCGCGACCGGCTCGATCCCCGTCTTGCCCGGCGGATGTAGGCCGATGGATGCCGTCGGAACCACGGGCGCGGTACTCGAGGTCGAGGACCTGCAGACCCACTTCTTCACCGAAGACGGCATCACCCGCGCCGTGGACGGGATCAGCTTCAGGATCGCCAGGGGCGAGACGCTCGGGATCGTCGGCGAATCCGGCTGCGGCAAGAGCGTGACCGCCTTGTCGGTGATGCGCCTGGTGCCGCCCAAGATCGGCCGCATCGTCGCCGGCCGCATCCGCTTGCACGACCAGGACCTCCTGGCCCTCGACGAATCGCAGATGCGCAAGGTGCGCGGCAACCGGATCGCGATGATCTTCCAGGAGCCGATGACGTCGCTCAATCCGGTCCTGACGGTCGGCCACCAGATCGCCGAGGCGGTGCGCATCCACGAAGGGGCCTCGAAGGCGGCGGCACGCAAGCGCGCGCTGGAGATGCTGCGGCTGGTCCACATCCCCGATGCGGC
>JBMCMJ010000188.1:0-5562 GCA_048615135.1 Pseudomonadota bacterium | reverse complement strand
CAGCTTAGCCGAGGACGCGCTTGGCGATGACCTGGGCTTGGATTTCGGCGGCGCCCTCGAAGATGTTGAGGATGCGGGCGTCGCAGAGGATGCGGCTGATTTCGTATTCGAGGGCGTAGCCGTTGCCGCCGTGGATCTGGAGGGCGTTGTCGGCGGCACTCCAGGCGACCTGGGCGCCGATCAGCTTGGCGAGGCCGGCCTCGAGGTCGCAGCGGCGGCCGGCGTCTTTTTCGCGCGCCGAGTAGAGGGTGAGCTGGCGGGCGATCATGATCTCGACGGCCATCCAGGCGAGCTTGCCGTGGACGCGGGGGAAGGCGAACAGCGGCTGGCCGAACTGTTTGCGGTCCTTGGCGTATTGCAGGCCGACTTCGAGCGCGGCCTGGGCGACGCCGACGGCGCGGGCGGCGGTCTGGATGCGCGCACCCTCGAAGGTGGCCATGAGCTGCTTGAAGCCCTGGCCCTCGATGCCGCCGAGGAGGTTGTCCTTGGCGACCTCGAAGCCGTCGAAGGAGACCGTGTACTCCTTCATGCCCCGGTAGCCGAGCACCTCGATCTCGCCGCCGTCGATGCCCGGATCGGGGAACGGGTTCTCGTCGGTGCCGCGGGTCTTTTCCGCGAGCATCATGGAGAGGCCCTTGTAGCCCTTCTCGTTGGGGTTGGTGCGGACCAGCACGGTCATCAGGTCGGCGCGGGCGGCGTGGGTGATCCAGGTTTTGGCGCCTGTGATCTTCCACACGTCGCCGTCGAGCACGGCGCGGGTCTGCAGCGAGGCGAGGTCGGAGCCGGTGTTGGGCTCGGTGAAGACGGCGGTGGGGAGGATTTCGCCCGAGGCGAGCTTGGGCAGGTAGTACTGCTTTTGCTCCTCGGTGCCGCCGAGCTGGATCAGTTCGCCCGCGATCTCGTTGCGGGTGCCGAGCGAGCCGACGCCGATATAGCCGCGGCTGAGTTCTTCGGTGACCACGCACATGGCGACCTTGCCCATGCCGAGGCCGCCGTACTCCTCGTCGACGGTGAGGCCGAAGACGCCCATCTCGGCGACCTGCTCGATCACCTCGATCGGGATGAGCTGGTCCTGCTCGTGCCATTTGTGGGCGTGGGGCTTGACCACCTCGTCGGAAAAGCGACGGAACTGGTCGCGGATCAGATCGAGGCTTTCGTCCTCGAGGCCCCAATTGCCGAAGTCGCCGTCCTCGATCAGTTCGCCGAGGCGGGTCTTGACGTCGGCGGTCCAGCCGTGGCGCATCAGTTCGGCGACGTCCTGGTGGCCGGTCAGGGCGGCGACCGCCGCCGCGTCGACGTAGAGGTCGCTCGGGCGGATCACCTCGCCCTGGCTCATCGGCAGGCCACCCGCGACGCGGCCGAGATACTCGGCGAAGGCGGCGCCGAGGATCAGTTGCTCGCGCTCGTTGAACGCGTCGGAGGCGGCGAGCCGGGTCGCCCAGCCGTGCATCTCGCGCAGGGCCTCGACGTAGACCTTCGTCCAGGCGAGGCCGTGGGCCGCGTACTGCTCGCGGTCCATGCCGTTGGCGGCGACCGCCGCGGCGACGGCGTCCTTGGCGGCGGCGAAATAGGCGTCCAGCGCCTCGACCGCGCCGGCGGTCTGCTCGAGCAGGCCGCGGTTGCGGCGGATGTCGCGGAGCTGCGTGGCCATGGATATCCTCGTCGCGTTATCGGTCGGATAGCAAGATGCGGGTGGCGGTGGGGCCGGCCAGCGACCGGTCGTCGCTGGCCGGCTGCCGGATCACTCCTCGACCGCTTCCTCGAGGGTGCGCATGCCCGGGCGCTTGGCCTGGATCAACACCGCCATGTTGCCCGGCTTGTGCTCGTTCTTGAGCATCTTTTGATGCGCGCGCGGGATGTCGTTCCAGGCGAACACCTCGCTCATGCACGGGTCGAGCTGGCGGTTGAGCACGAACTGGTTGGCCGCCATCGCCTGCTTGAGGTTGGCGAAGTGGCTGCCCTGCAGGCGCTTTTGGCGGTACCACATGAAGCGGGCGTCGAAGGTGAGGTTGTAGCCGGTGGTGCCGGCGCAGATCACCACCATGCCGCCGCGCTTGGCGACATAGGCCGAGACCGGGAAGGTGCTCTCGCCCGGGTGCTCGAACACCATGTCGACGTCCTTGCCCTTACCGGTGATCTCCCAGATCGCCTTGCCGAATTTCTGGACCTTCTTCAGGTAGGCCTTGTAGCCCTCGGCGTCGTCGACGTCGGGCAACTGCCCCCAGCAGTCGAAGTCCTTGCGGTTCAGCACGCCCTTGGCGCCGAGCGAGGTGACGAAGTCGCGCTTGTCCTCGTCGGAGATGACGGCGAGGGCGTTGGCACCCGAGGCCGCGACCAACTGCAGCGCCATCGAGCCGAGACCGCCGGCGGCACCCCAGACCAGCACGTTGTCGCCGGGCTTCAGGGTGTGCGGCGGGTGGCCGAACAGCATCCGGTAGGCGGTGGCGAGCACCAGCACGTAGCAGCCCGACTCTTCCCAGGTGAGATGGCGCGGGCGCGGCATGACCTGACGGGCCTGGACGCGGGTGAACTGGGCGAAGCCGCCGTCCGGCGTCTCGTAGCCCCAGATGCGCTGCGAGGGCGAGAGCATCGGATCGCCACCGTTGCACTCCTCGTCGTCGCCGTCGTCCTGGTTGCAGTGGACGACCACCTCGTCGCCGACCTTGACGCGGGTGACCTTCGAGCCGATCGCCCAGACGATGCCGGTCGCGTCCGAGCCGGCCACGTGATAGGGCTGCTTGTGGAAGTCGAGCACCGACACGGGCGTGCCGAGACAGGCCCACACGCCGTTGTAGTTGACGCCTGCGGCCATCACCATGATCAGCACGTCGTGGCTGTCGAGCTCCGGCGTCGGCACCACCTCGACCTGCATCGCCTGGGTCGGATCGCCGTGGCGCTCCTTGCGGATGGTCCAGGCGTACATGTTCTTCGGCACGTGCCCCAGCGGCGGGATCTCGCCGATCTCGTAGAGGTCCTTGATGGGCCGCGTGGCGGTCGTGGCAGTTCCACCGGCGTCGCCCTTGAGCGACACGACGTTGCTCGTAGTCATCACGGAAGCGGTCCCTTCGTGGCGAGGATGGGAAGGCGCGGGCATGCGGCGCGGCTGACCACCGCCACCGCCGGCGGCGACCGCCGCTCCCGCATAGCTTTCGATGTCGGCGAAGAAGTCGGCCGGGCTCAGCTCGATGCCCTCGCGGGCCGCAGCGGCGAGCAGCTCCTGCTGACGGCGCGCCGGGATTGCTCCGCGACGCACCCAACCGCTCACGGCGGTCTGCCAGATGCCCAACAGTTCGGCGACACGCTGCTGCGAGCCGAACTTGGCGATCACGTTTTCAACACTATTCCTGCTCATATCGCCCCGGTTCTATGTCGCGAGGTGTTGGAGAACCCTACCTAAACACCTTTGACGGCGGCGCACAATAGGTGTTATCGCATTTGCTCACAAAAAATCATCGGGATGCCCACGGCTGCGGCAGGGCTCCCCAGCCCCGAGGTGGAAACGATGGCGATGCCGACCCGCGACAAGCCCTGGCTGTTCCGCACCTATGCGGGGCACAGCTCCGCCGAAGCCTCCAACCGGCTCTACCGGACCAATCTCGCGCGCGGCCAAACGGGCCTGTCGGTCGCCTTCGACCTGCCGACCCAGACCGGCTACGACAGCGACCACGCACTCGCGCGCGGCGAGGTGGGCAAGGTCGGGGTACCCATCACCTCGATCGCCGACATGGCGACGCTGTTCGACCAGATCCCGCTCGAACAGATGAACACCTCGATGACCATCAACGCCACCGCACCCTGGCTGTTGGCGCTCTACGTGGCCGTCGCCGAGCGTCAGGGTGCCGACCGCAAGAAGCTGCAGGGCACCGTCCAGAACGACCTGATCAAGGAATATCTGTCGCGCGGGACGTACATCTTCCCGCCCAAGCCCTCGATGAAGCTGATCACCGACGTGGTCACCTTCACCTATCGCGACGTGCCGAAGTGGAACCCGACCAACGTCTGCTCGTATCACTTGCAGGAGGCCGGTGCCACGCCGGTGCAGGAGTTGGCCTACGCGCTTGCCACGGCGGTGGCATTGCTCGATGCGATCAAGGCGAGCGGCACGGTGCCGGAGGACGAGTTCCCGGTGGTGGTCGGGCGGATCAGCTTCTTCGTGAACGCCGGTATCCGCTTCGTCACCGAGATGTGCAAGATGCGCGCGTTCGTCGAGCTGTGGGACGAGATCTGCCGCGAGCGCTACGGCGTCGAGGACGAGAAATACCGGCGCTTTCGCTACGGCATGCAGGTCAACAGCCTGGGGCTGACCGAGCAGCAGCCGGAAAACAACGTCTACCGCATCCTGCTGGAGATGCTGGCCGTCGTCCTCTCGAAGAAGGCCCGCGCCCGCGCCGTCCAATTGCCGGCCTGGAACGAGGCGCTGGGCCTGCCCCGGCCCTGGGACCAGCAGTGGTCGCTCAGGATGCAGCAGATCGTCGCCTTCGAGACCGATCTGCTCGAGTTCGACGACCTGTTCGACGGCAGCCACGCCGTCGAGGCCAAGGTCGAAGCGCTCAAGGCCGAGGCCCGCGAGGAACTGGCGCGGATCGATGCCATGGGCGGTGCGCTGGAGGCGGTCGAACTCGGCTACATGAAGCAGAAGCTGGTCGAGAGTTCGGCGGTGCGGCTCGCCGCCATCACCCGCGGCGAGCAGATCGTCGTCGGCGTCAACAAGTACGAGGAGGCGGAGCCGAGCCCGCTGGTGGCCGGGGTCGACGGCGGCTTCATGGCGGTTGATCCCGAGGCCGAGAGCCAGCAGATCGCCCGATTGGAAGCCCACCGTGCGGCACGCGACCCGAAGGCCGTCGAGGCGGCACTGGCCCACCTCGTCGCCGCCGCCAAGGAAGGCCGCAACATCATGGAGCCGTCGATCGCCTGCGCCCATGCGGGCGTGACCACGGGCGAGTGGGGCGAGGCACTCCGACGCATCTTCGGCGAGTATCGCGCTCCCACCGGCGTCTCCGGCGTGTCGTCCCGGCAGGCCGCGGAAGCGCTCGACCCCGTGCGTGAGCGGGTCGAAGCCGTCTCGACGCGGCTCGGCCGGCGAATCAAGATGCTGGTCGGCAAGCCCGGGCTGGACGGCCATTCCAACGGTGCGGAGCAGATCGCCGTGGCTGCCCGCGACTGCGGCATGGAAGTGGTCTACGAGGGAATCCGGCTGACCCCCGCCCGGATCGTCAACACGGCGCTCGAGGAGGGCGTGCACGTGGTGGGCCTCTCGATCCTCTCCGGCTCGCACCTGCCGCTGGTGCGCGAGTGCCTGGAGCGGATGCGCGAGAGCGGCATCGGCGACGTGCCGCTGGTGGTCGGCGGCATCATCCCGGTCGAGGACGAAAAGGCGCTGCTGGCGATGGGCGTGGCGCGGGTCTACACGCCCAAGGACTTCTCCCTCGCCCGGATCATGGCCGACATCGTCGCGATCGTCGACGCGACGGACCAGCAGGCCGCGTAGGCGTCAGCTACGGCCAGGATGCGGGGGGATTTGATGATCCCCCCGCGCCCCCCGGGCGACGGCAGAGCCGTCGC
>JBMCMJ010000187.1:0-5567 GCA_048615135.1 Pseudomonadota bacterium | reverse complement strand
AACGTGCTGGAAAAGCACAAGGTGCAGCGGGTGGCGCCGACCCGCGGCGAGAAGTTCGACCACCAGCGGCATCAGGCGATGTTCGAGGTGCCGACGGCGGAGTTTCCGCCCGGGACCATCGCCGAAGTGATGGCCGACGGCTATGTCATCGCCGACCGCCTGCTGCGACCGGCCATGGTCGGCGTGGCCAAAGCACCCGCCGAGGCCCCCGCCGAGCCGGTCGACCAGACGGCTTGACGGTCCGCCCCGGGCGCGGCGCGGGGCCGGGCGGGTCCGCGCCGCGTCGGCCTGCAGGAAATGTGCTCTTGCTCCGGGCGCGACCTCGCCTATGGTCCGCCGCCGACGTGCCGTGGTCTCGAGGAGTGCGCCCTTGTCCGAGTTCCAGCCCAAGAAAGTCGTTCTCGCCTACTCCGGCGGTCTGGATACCTCCGTCATCCTCCGCTGGTTGCAGGACACCTATGGCTGCGAGGTGGTGACCTTCACCGCCGATCTCGGCCAGGGCGAGGAACTCGAGCCCGCGCGGGCCAAGGCCGAGATGCTCGGCGTCGAGGAAATCTACATCGAGGACCTGCGCGAGGAGTTCGTGCGGGACTTCGTGTTTCCGATGTTCCGGGCGAATACGGTCTACGAGGGCACCTACCTGCTCGGCACGTCGATCGCCCGGCCGCTGATCGCCAAGCGTCTGGTCGAGATCGCCCGCGAGACCGGCGCCGACGCGGTGGCCCACGGGGCGACGGGCAAGGGCAACGATCAGGTGCGTTTCGAGCTCAACGCCTACGCGCTCGAGCCCGGCATCCGCATCATCGCGCCCTGGCGGCTCTGGGACCTCAACAGCCGCGAGAAGCTGATCGACTACGCGGAACGGCACCAGATCCCGATCCCGCGCGGCAAGCGCGGCGAGCCGCCCTATTCGACCGACGCCAACCTGCTCCACATCTCCTACGAGGGCCTCGCCCTGGAGGATCCCTGGCAGGAGCCGAGCGAGGAGATGTTCACGCGCTCGATCGCACCGGAGCAGGCGCCCGACCAGCCGGCCTATGTGGAGATCGACTTCGAAGGGGGGGATCCCGTTGCCGTCGACGGCGAGCGGCTGTCCCCCGCCAACCTGCTGATCCGGCTGAACGAGCTGGCGGGCGCGCACGGCATCGGCCGGCTCGACCTCGTCGAGAACCGATTCGTCGGCATGAAGAGCCGGGGGGTGTACGAGACGCCGGGCGGCACGCTGCTGCTCGCCGCGCATCGGGCCATGGAGAGCCTGACGCTCGACCGTGGCGCCGCGCACCTCAAGGACGAGCTGATGCCGCGCTATGCGGAGCTGATCTACAACGGCTTTTGGTACGCCCCGGAACGGCTGATGCTGCAGGCGCTGATCGACGAGAGTCAGAAGCGCGTCACCGGGACGGTCCGCCTCAAGTTGTTCAAGGGCGCGGTGCAGGTGGCCGGACGGAAGTCGACGCAGTCCCTCTACGACCCCCAACTCGCCACGTTCGAGGCGGATCAGGTCTACGACCAGAAGGACGCGCAGGGCTTCATCAAGCTGAACGCGCTGCGTCTGCGGACGCTGGCGCGGCGGGGCTGACGGGCGACCGTCCCCACGGGCCGACCCCGGTGGAACCAGCAGGCTCCCTTGGCCGTTTGGTTAGGGTTCAGACGACTGTCTTTAAGAAACGTGTAAGGGTCGTCATCCTGTCGCGCGGGGCGACCCGACGTTCAACACGCTCACCGTTCTCGCAGGCACCGGCATCAGCATGCGCATTCTCATCATCGAAGACGACATCCGCACCGCGGAGCACGTGATCAAGGGGCTCAGCGAAGCGGGCCACGTCGTCGATCACGCGGCCGACGGCGTTACCGGCCTCAACTTGGCTGGCGCTTCGACCTACGACGTGCTCGTGGTCGATCGGATGCTGCCGGGCAAGGACGGCCTGGCGTTGGTCGAACTGCTCCGTGCCGCCGGCAACCATACGCCGGTGCTGGTGCTCTCCGCGCTCGCCGATGTCGGTCATCGGGTCGAGGGCCTGAAGGCGGGCGCCGACGACTATCTGGTCAAGCCCTATGCCTTTTCCGAACTGCTGGCCCGCATCGAGGCGCTCGGCCGCCGCCGGGATCCCGAGGTGGTGGCGACGCGGCTCCAGGTCGACGATCTGATCCTCGACCGTCTCGCTCGCACCGCGAGTCGCGGCGGCAAGCCGCTCACCCTGCAGCCCCGCGAGTTCAAGCTGCTCGAATGCATGATGCAGCACGAGGGTCAGGTCTTGACCCGCACGATGTTGCTCGAAAAGGTATGGGACTACCAGTTCGATCCCCACACCAACGTGGTCGACGTGCACATCGCGCGGCTGCGCCAGAAAGTGGACCGTGGCTTCGACCGTCCCCTCATCCACACCGTCCGCGGCGCCGGCTACCGTCTCAGCGTCGATCCGTAGACTCGTCGGCACCACGGCGTTCCGGCAGGCCCTGATCTACGTCGGCCTGCTGCTCGCCTCTCTCGGCCTAGCGCTTGGCGGTGTGAAGATCATTGCGGAGCGCTCCATTCACCTGGAGAGCGCGAGCGCGATCGCCGCCGAGATCGATGGTCTCGCCGCTATTTACCGTCAGCAGGGACTGCGTGCGCTCGTCCAGGAGATCGAGCGGCGTTCCTCGCAACCCTATCGCGGCGCCATCTACCTCGTCCTGGACGAGGCGGGCGAGCGCCTCGCCGGCAATCTCGCGGGGTGGTCCGATCCGCCTGCGGTTCAAGAAGACGCGATCACCTTCAGTGTCGAGCCCCCTGGTGATACGCAGGTGCGGGCGGAGGCGCGCACCTTCGGCCTCGAGGGCGGTTACGTGCTGGTCGTTGGCCGTACGCTCGCCGCGCAGGACGCGTTTCGGCGTGCCCTGAACCGCGGCATCGTCGTGGCCTTCGTCGGTGCCCTCGTGGTGGGTGTCGCCGGCGGTCTCCTGCTTGCCCGCGAGAACGAGCGCCGGATCGAGGCCATGAACGTGGCGATCGACCGGGTACGGGCAGGGGCGCTCGAGGTTCGCCTGCCGCAGCGCCGCGGTGGCGGGGACGAATTCGACCGGCTCGCGGCACAGATCAACCGTCTGCTCGCCGAAAGCGAGGCACTGATCCGCGGCATGCGCCAAGTCACCGACGACGTGGCCCACGATCTACGCACGCCGCTGCAGCGTCTGCACACGCGTCTGGAAGAAGCCCTCGAGCAGCAGGTGGACGGCCCCGCGCGCGATACGATCGTGGCGGCCCTCGACGACCTCGACCGTTTGCTCCGATTGTTCCGCACCGTGCTGTTGATCAACACGGCCGAGAGCGGCAGCCCCAAGCAGAGCTTTCAGGACGTCGATCTGAGCGCGATCGCCGCGGATGCCTGCGAGTTGTACGAAGCGGTGATGGAGGACAAGGGCTTGGTCCTCGAGACCGACTTGGCGCCGAGCGTGCGCATTCGCGGCAACGGTGCTCTGCTCGCCCAGGCCATCGCCAACCTCCTGGACAATGCATCGAAGTTCACCCCCGCCGGCGGCAAGGTCACGGTGCATCTCGAGGCGGGCGATCCGGCGGTCGTCACGGTGACGGACAGTGGCCCCGGTATCCCCGCCGAGCGGCAGGCGGAGGCGCGTCGGCGCTTCACGCGGCTCGACAGCGCTCGGGAAACGCCCGGCCACGGCCTTGGCTTGGCACTGGTCGACGCCGTTGCCCGGCTGCACGGCGGGCGTCTGGACCTCGGCGATGCGCGGCCGGGTCTCGTCGCCAAACTCGTGCTCGCCGCCCATCCGACCCGTCGCTGACCTTCATCGAACCAGGAGACCCTTCCATGCCCGACGTCTGGACCGTCTATCTTGCCGGCGAGATCCATTCCGAGTGGCGTGCCGAGATCGCCCGCGCCGCGGCGGCCGCCGACCTGCCGATCCGCTGGACCGGTCCGGTCACGGATCACGGTCTCAGTGACGACTGCGGGGTCGAGATCACCGGTCCCGAAGCCACCAAGTTCTGGCACGATCACAAGGGCGCGCTGCTCAACGGCATGCGTACGCGCACGCTCCTGAAGGCGGCCGACGTGGTCGTGGTGCGCTTCGGTGACCGCTACAAGCAGTGGAACGCGGCGTTCGACGCCGGTCTAGCCAGCGCCTGGGACAAGCCGATCATCACGTTGCACGACACCGAGCACGACCACGCCCTGAAGGAGGTCGATGCCGCCGCGGCCATTGTGTGTCGCACCCCGGCGCAGGTCGCGGCCGCGCTCGCCTACGTCATCCGCGCCCGTCTACCCTGACGCTCCTCCTCACCGAGCCAAGCGGTAGCCGCCCGGTTCGGTGACCAGGATCGAGGGGGTCTCGGGGTTCGGCTCGATCTTCTGGCGCAGCCGATAGACGTGCGTCTCCAGGGTGTGGGTGGTCACCCCGGCGTTGTACCCCCACACCTCGTCGAGCAGCACGTGGCGCGGTACCGCGCGGTCGCCCACGCGGTAGAGATACTTGACGATCGCCGCTTCCTTTTCGGTCAGGTGCACCTTGCGATTGCGCGCCTCGTCGACCAGCATCTTCGTGGCCGGACGGAAGCCGTAGGGGCCGACCCGGAAGGTGGCGTCGTCGGACTGGTCGAACTGGCGGAGTTGGGCGCGGATGCGGGCGAGCAGCACCGCGAGCCGGAAGGGCTTGGTGACGTAGTCGTTGGCGCCGCTGTCGAGGCCCAGGATCGCATCCGCGTCGGTATCGTGCGCGGTCAGCATGATCACCGGCGCCTTGACCCCGCGCTTGCGCATCAGCTTGCAGAGATCGCGCCCATCCGTGTCGGGCAGCCCCACGTCCAGGAGCACGAGGTCGACATGCTGCTCGGTGGCCTTGGCGAGCCCGGTCCTGCCGTCGGCCGCCTCGCGGATGTCGAGTTGCTCGTGGAGGTGCAACTGTTCGGCGAGTTCCCGGCGCAGTTCGTCGTCGTCGTCGATGATCAACAGCACCCGACCGTTCGTCATCGTGCCTTCCCGATTGGCCGACCCGCGATGGCTCGGATGTAGCCGGAAGCGGTGTCCGCCGCCACCCCGGGTGCGGTAATCCCGCCGCACGGCCTTGCCCGACGGGCCGCACTCTGGCACCGCGAAAGCCCCCTTGCCTTCGCTTCGAGCCCAGCCCGTGCCAGCCAACCCCACGCCCGCAGTCCTGAGGCCCTTCGCCACCCCGGCGGCGGCCCTGCTCCTGCTGCTCGCCTATCTGGCGACCCATGCGGCGACCCGCTTCGCCCTGCCGTCCTCGCTCGGCTACGATGACGCCGAGCAGGTGCTGTTCGCCCAGGCCTGGTCGCTCGGCTATCGCTTCCAGCAGCCACCGCTCGTCACCTGGCTGATGCTCGGCCTCCGTGACGTCCTCGGCATCGAGCCGGGCCTTACCGCCGTCACCCTGCTGCGCTCGGTGTTGTTGGGCGCCCTGTACCTCGGCCTCTATCTGGCGGCCCGCCGCTGGCTCGGCGATCCGTTGCGGGCAGCGCTGGCCAGCGCGGCGCTGGCGACCACCTACACGCTCGGCTATCTGGCGCATGCCGATCTGCTGGTCACGACCGCACTCGCCGCCTCGGTCGC
>JBMCMJ010000186.1:0-5599 GCA_048615135.1 Pseudomonadota bacterium | reverse complement strand
ACGGCGCGCAGGGATGAAGGCTCCAGGGCGAGGCGCGTGCGATCCTCTCGAAAGGTCAGCGGATCGTGGCGGGGGAGAGACGGGGAGGCAAGGTCGGCATGACCGCCAAGGTGACGCTCAATGCCCGCAACTTGGAGCGGCTGGGTGCGGCCAAGCTGGCCGAGTTGCTGCTCGAGATCAGTGCCGGCAACGCCGCCGCGAAACGGCGCCTGCGGTTGGAGCTGGCGGGCCTGGCCGGACCCTCCGAGGCGGCCGGGCAGGTGCGAAAGCGGCTGACCAGCATCGCCCGGGCGCGGAGCTGGCTCGATGCCGACCAGCGCCGGGCCTTGATCTTCGACCTCGACGCGCAGCGCCGGGCGATCGTCGAGACGGTGGCGCGTGGCGATCCGCCCGAGGCGTTGGACCTGCTGTGGCGGTTTTTGGGCCTCGCCGCGGGTCTGGCCGCCCGCACCGATGACCGGACGGGCACGCTGGAGGACGTGTTCGAGACGGCGATCCACGACTTGGCGCCTTTGCTGGAGGCGGTCCGGCCCGCCCCCGAACACCTCGCCACCGACGTCGCGGCGACGGTCCTGGCGCAACCCTTCGGCCGTGTGCTGCTGGAGACCGTCCGCCCGGCGCTCGACGCGGCCGGTGTCGCCCGGCTGCGGACATTGCTGGAGGAGGCGGCGGGCGAGGGTGGCGAGCGGTCGGCGCGCCCGTTCCACGCGCGGGTTGCGCTCCGCGATCTCGCCGACCTCGAGGGCGATGTCGCGGCCTTCGTCGCCCAGTACGATGCCCGGGCGCGGCGGAGCCCGCCGGTCGCCGCCGAGATCGCCGAGCGGTGGCTCGCCGTCGGCCAGCCGGACGCGGCGCTCGCCGCTCTGGACGCGGCGGACCACGGCCCCGGCCGCTACGTTCCCTTCGCCTTCGAGGACGTCCGGGCGCGGGTGCTCGCGGCTCTCGGTCGGAGCGAAGAAGCCCGTGCCCTCCGCTGGACGGCGTTCGCCCGGACCCTCGACGCGCACCATCTTCGCGCCCATCTGCGGGATCTGCCGGACTTCGAGGACGACCTGGAGCTGAAGCGGGCCTTCGAGGTGGTGTTGGCCTACCGCGACGTGCATCGCGCCCTCGACTTCCTGGTCGAATGGCCGGCGCTGCGGCAGGCGGAACGCCTCGTGATGACGCGTGCGGCGGCGTTCGACGGCGATCGCTACGACGTGCTGGCGCCGGCCGCGGAGGTGTTGGCGGCGAAGTACCCGACGGCCAGCGTGATCCTGCATCGCAAGATGATCGACTTCGCCCTCGATCAGGCCCGCAGCAAGCGCTACGGCCACGCGGCCCGCCACCTCGCCGCCTCGGCCGAACTCGACGCGCGGCTCGACCCCGAGGCCGGCGTCGAGCCGCACGCGGCCTATCTCGAGCGTCTGCGGGCCCGGCATGGCCGCAAGCTCGGCTTTTGGGCGCAGGTCGTCCTCAGTAGAGCAGGTCCCTGAGCCCGATGCTGATCGCCGGCACGTAGGTGACGAGGAAGACGCAGGCGATCATCACCGCGAACAGCGGCAAGAGTGCGGGGATGATCCGCTCGATCGGCAGGCGCGCCACCTGACAGGCGGCGAACAGGTTCACGCCGACGGGCGGGGTGATCATGCCCGTCGCGAGGTTGATCACCATGATCAGGCCGAAATGCACCGGGTCGACGCCGAAGGCGATGGCCATCGGCGCCAGGATCGGTGCCAGCACCAGGATCGCCGCCGCGGTCTCGATGAACATGCCGACGACGAACAGGAAGATGTTGACGGCGAGCAGGAAGGTGAAGGCGTCGGTGAAGGTCGCCTGCACCCAGCTCGTCGCCATCGCCGGCAGGCCCATCCGGGTGATGACGAACGAAAAGAGGGCGGCGGCGGCGATGATCAACATGACCACCGAAGTGGCGATGGCAGTCTCGCGCAGCACCCGGACGAAGGCGGTCCAGGTCAGCTCGCGGTAGATCAGCGTGCCCACCAGGAGCGCATAGGCCACGGCCACCGCCGAGGCTTCCGTGGGCGTGAAGATGCCGCCGTAGATGCCGCCCACGACGATCACCGGCATGATCAGGGCCGCCGACGCCTTGAGCGCGGCGGGGCCGAGCGGCACGCGCGCATCGGCCGCCTCGTTGCCGACCCTGCGCAGCCGGCAGTAGATCAGGAGATAGACGATCAGCGCAAAGGCGACGAGGAAGCCCGGACCGAAGCCGGCGATGAACAACTGGCCGATCGAGGTCTCGGTGGCCACACCGTAGAGGATCAGCGGGATCGAGGGTGGGATCAGCACACCCAGTTCGGCCGAGGTCGCCTGGATGGCGGCGGCCGTGGGCTTGGGATAGCCGTTCCTCACCATCGCCGGGATGAGGATGGCGCCGATCGCGAAGGTGGTGGCGACCGACGAGCCCGAGACGGCGGCGAAGATCATGCAGGTGACGACGCACGACGCGGCGAGCCCGCCTTGGATCTGACCCACCAGGGCGCGGGCGAACTCGACCAGCCGGGCGGAGATGCCGCCCGCCGCCATCAGGTTGCCGGCGAAGATGAACAGCGGGACCGCCATCAGGGGAAAGCTGTCGATGCCCGAAAACATCCGCTGGGCCATCAGGATCATCGGCAGGCGGGTGAACCCCTCGATGCCGAACACGGCGGCGAGCGCCAGCGCGGTGGCGATCGGCACGCCGAAGCCGATGAGGATCAACAGCGCCAGGATGACGGTGGCGTTCAAGTGATCGAATCCGTGTGCGGGTCGTGGATGGAGGCGCCGGGCTCCAGCAGCTCACTGGTGCGCACGAGCACGGCGAGCGCCGCCAGCACGCCGCCGACCGGCATGGCGAGATACACCCAGAAGATCCGGATCTCGAGACCGGCCAGGATCTGGCTGCTGGTGCGGTCGATCAGCTCGAGGCTGGTCTTGACGAGCAGATAGAGGAACAGGAGCGAGAGGGCGCCCGAGACGATCTGCATGGTCTTGCCGATCACGCGGGGCACGGCGCGGACCACGATCTCGGCGGCGATCGCGGCACCCTCGCGGAAGGCGGCGGCGGCGGCGAGGTAGACCGTCCAGACCAAAATCGAGCGAACCAGCACCTCCGACCAGGTGGACGGCTGGCCGAGCACGAAGCGCATGAAGACCTGGTAGCAGGTGAACGCCGCCATCAGGACCACCCCCGCCATCGCCAGCCCCAGGGCCGTGCGGGTGAGGGTGGTCTCGACGGCGCGGATCGCCCGCAACCATGCGGGACGCCGCCAGGGCGTCCCGCTCGCGGTTGGGCTCACCGGGCCTTACTCGAAGGCGACGATGCGATCGACCAGCTCGGTGCCGAAATTGGCGGTGTAGGCCTCCCAGGCCGGCGCCACGGCTTCCTGGAACGGGGCCGTGTCGACGTCGGTGACGACCTGCATGCCCTTGGCCTCCAGCCCGGCGATGCCCGTGTCCTCCAGCTCGTTGACGCGGCCGCGGGTGACCGCCACCGATTCGCGCGCCGCCTCCTCGAACCAGCCCTTCTCCTCGTCGCTCAGCTCGTCCCAGAGCGCTGTCGAGGCGATGATGATGGCCGGCGAGTAGAGGTGGCCGGTGAGGCTCAGATGGCCCTGGACCTCGGCGAAGTTGGAGACCGAGATCACGACGATCGGGTTTTCCTGGGCATCGACCACGCCCTGCTGCAGGGCGGTGAACAGCTCGGCGAAGGACATCGGGGTCGGGGCCGCACCCAGCGCTTCGAAGGCGCGCAGATGGATCGGGTTTTCCATCGTGCGGATCTTCATGCCGGCGAGGTCTTCGGGGGTGCGGACCGGGCGCTGCGAGTTGGTGATGTGGCGAAAGCCGTTCTCGGTCCAGGCGAGCGCCTTGAAGCCCTGCTCGTCGATCTTGTCGAGCAACTCCTGGCCGATCTCGCCGTCGAGCACGCCGCGGGCGTGGTCGTAGTCGCGGAACAGGAACGGCAGGTCGAGCACCTGGGTCTCGGGCACGAAGTTGGGCAGCGGCCCGGTCGAGGTGATGACCATGTCGAGCACGCCGAGCTGCACCTGCTCGATCATTTCGCGCTCGCCGCCGAGCGAGGCGGAGGGATGGTGCAGGAGGGTGAACGCACCGTCCGAACGCTCCTCGATGATCTCGCCGAAGCGGGTCATGCCCATGCCGTAGTGGCTGTCGGTGGTGGTGGCATAGCCGACCTCGACGACCCGCTGGGCCTCGGCGGTGCCGATCGGCAGGGTGAAGACGAGGCCGAGGCCGAACACGGCCCCGAGCAGGGCGCGCTTGTGCATGACGATCCTCCTGATCCGTTCGTTGACGCTTATCGCGGACCCCAGGGTGGTGGCTTACGCGGCACGGGCGGTCAAGGGGCGTCTCGGCCGAAGGTGGCAAGGTGCAGCACGAGGTCGCTGGTCGGATCGGCCAGCGGCTCGATCACGGTGAAGTGGTGGGCGCCGGCGAGGCTCGTGTAGCGAACACGCTCGCCCCAACGCGCGGCAAGCTCGCGGCTCTGCCGGTGATATTCGCTGCTTTCCCACTCGCCGACGACGAGTTCGACCGGCAGGCCAGCGGGTGCGGGCCAGGTGATCGGGCTCGAGGCTGCCGCGCGGGTGGCATCCAGGCCGAGCTTGGCGTTGACCGAGGTCTCGACCAGGGGCCGCAGGTCGAACAGGCCGGAAAGCGCGAGCACGGCTTCGACCGGCAGGCCGGGCGTGGCGGCGACGCAGGCGGCGAGGTGGCCGCCTGCCGAATGGCCGGCGACGAGCACCGGCCGGCCGGTGAGGTTGGCGACGAAGCGGGTGGCGGCGCGGGCCTGCTCGATGAGGGTCTCGAGCGGTACGGCCGGGCAGAGGTCGTAGCCGGCGATGGCCACCGGCAGCCCGTGGGCGAGGGGGCCCAGCGCCAGATGGCTGAAGCCGGACTTGTCCTGGCTCTGCCAGTAGCCGCCGTGGAAGAAGACCACGGCCGGCCCGCGCATCGCCGTCGGCTCGAACAGGTCGAGCCGGGTGCGCTCGCCCTCGGCGTAGGGCACATCGAGCCGCCCGCCCAGGGTGCGGCGGGCCGCGGCGGCGCGCAGATACCAGCCCTCGATGATCGCCGGATGCTCCGGGACCCGGCCGCGGTTGTCGTACTCGCGCTCGTAGTCGAGGTCGCTCACCTATCCTCGTCCGCGGGCACGAACTTCAAGGCCGCGGAGTTCATGCAGTAGCGCAGCCCGGTGGGCGCCGGGCCGTCGGGGAAGACGTGGCCGAGGTGGCTGTCGCAGCGGGCGCAGAGGTTTTCCGTGCGGCGCATGAACCAGCTGCGGTCCTCCTTGTCGACCACGTGGCCGGGGTCGATCGGTGCCCAGAAGCTCGGCCAGCCGGTGCCGCTGTCGAACTTGGTCTCGCTGGAGAACAGCGGCAGGCCGCAGCCGACGCAGACATAGGTGCCCTTGTCCTTGGTGTTCCAATAGCGGCCGGTGAAGGCGCGCTCGGTGCCGTGCTCGCGGGCGACGTGATACTCCTCGGGTGAGAGCTCCGCCCGCCACTCGGCGTCGGTCTTGGTGATCTTGTCCATCGGGGACTCCCTTGTGCGCTCCGGCCTGATGTAGGGCATCGCGCGGCCGAAAGCAGTCCCC